>JAJZOC010000045.1 GCA_021852095.1 bacterium
TTGCCAGTCAAGAAAAATACATAGGATTGATTCTTATAATCGTGATGAGGTTGAAATTGCTTTTATAAATTTACTTAAAACTATTACTTACGATAAGGATTTTTTAATCTGGTATACAGAGATTATTAAAGAAAAATATCATAGACAATATGATGAGATACTTCGAGCAAATAAAATAATTGAACAGGATATTGAGGAATTGGAAGCGGCAAAGAAAATTTCAAGACAAAAGAATGTAAAAGGTATTTATACAGACGAAGAATATTTGGAAATGAAAAACGAATACAGCGCAGAAATAGTAACTAAAAAAGGATTGCTTGCGGAAAAAAAGATGATGGAATTGGACATTGACGAAATACTAAAGTTTATTGTCTTTTATTTTTCTCATTTGGATAGAGTATGGCTTGACGCAACGCCTGAAGGCAGAGTTGCTATTGCTTGTTCGATATTTCCTGATGGCGTTGTTTGGAATGGCAAGCAATTTCGAACCGCAAGGCTTGGGCTCGGATACGAGGCTGTAAAAAAGGCAAAAAATGCTTCTATGAATTCGGGTGAGCCGGGAGGGATTCGAACCCACGACCAAGAGCTTAAAAGGCTCCTGCTCTACCCCTGAGCTACCGGCCCAAACAATAGTAATATTATACATGCCGATTAAGCACTTGACAAGGTTAGAATAATTTATCTAAACTAAACTTGAATGCCAAAAACTAAAAAACATCCTTTTCGAAAAATATATTTAAGTCAATATGAAATTGAGAAAGGGGGTGAAAAAGTTTGACAACAAATATCGGTCAAGCATTGCTTGAATCTATTAATAATGGCCTGCAGGGCATAATTGTGTTTATCCCAAAATTTGTCGCAGGCACAATAATTTTATTGATAGGTATCATAATTGCTTCTATTCTTAAACAAGCCTTAATAGAAATTTTTAAAGCGGCAAATGTGGAAGGCCTTTTAAAGAAATATGGCGTGCCGGAAGGAAAAAAAGAGCTTAGCTGGACAAACATACTGGCCGAAATAGTAAGATGGTTTGTTGTTATAGTCTTCTTGATTCCAACAACAGACATTTGGGGACTGCCCCAAGTCGTAACCGTTCTTAACACATTCTTACTATATTTGCCGAATGTTTTTGTTGCGGCTATTATTGCCCTTATCGGATTTGTAGTTGCAAGATTGGTACACGATATCGTTTTGGCATCATCCAGAGAAATATCGCCTGAAACATCTCACACGATCGCGTCTGCAGCCAGATGGGCAATAAGCATATTTGTTATTCTTGCTGTTTTAAATCAACTAGGAGTAGCAAATGATCTTGTTCGGATTCTATTTACGGGTTTTGTAGCTATGATAGCTATTGCCGGCGGGATTGCCTTTGGGTTGGGCGGTAAAAACGCGGCGGAAGATATAGTTAACGAAATAAGAGGCAAGATAAAATAAATTAGCTAAACGTAGTATTTTTTTGTATAATGCAAATAGGTTTTTTGCCGCGTTCGTCTAGTGGCCTAGGACAGTGGGTTTTCAGCCCATTAATCAGGGGTTCGACTCCCCTACGCGGTACTCAATGCAAAATGATCAGTTCGGACATCAGGATTTCTTTTAAAACATTTATACTCTCTGGATCATAAAGAGAATAAGTAAGTACAGCTTTTTTTGTCTTCTTTAAAATAGATACCATTTCTTTTAATTTTTTTTCGCTTATTAAATCTATTTTGGTTATAAGAATAATTTCCGGCTTATTGAGAAGCAATGGATTAAATTGTTTAAATTCATTTCTAAGAGCTTGATATGTTTTTTTAGGGTTTTCACTTGTAGCATCTACACAATGAATTAATATTTTGGTTTTTTCAATATGTTTTAAAAATCCAATCCCTAAACCTTTACCCCTTGATGCTCCCTCTATTAACCCCGGAATATCTGCAATTGTATAATTTCCAAACATTCCAATATTAGGTTCAAGGGTTGTAAAAGGATAATTTCCGATTTTAGGCGTAGCATTGGTTAAAATCGCCAACAGACTGCTCTTGCCGGAATTGGGAAATCCGATAAGTCCAACTTGGGCAATAATTCGCAGTTCTAAGAATAATTCTTTCTTTTCTCCTGCTGTACCTTGTTCGGCAAATTTGGGCGACTGATTTGTTGAGGTTTTGAATTGATTATTGCCTCTTCCTCCTTTTCCGCCTTTGGCTATAAGAATGGAATCAGATGTATTTGTTATTTCGTAGACGATATTATTCTTTAAGTCTGTGATTCTTGTTCCAAGAGGAACAAAAATTGTTTTGTCTGGGGCATTTTTTCCATACAAATTTTTATGTTTTCCAGGTATTCCGTTTTCTGCGGTAATTTTTTTCTGATGTTGAAATTGACTAAGATCATTAAGATTACTTGAACCTTGAATATAAATGCTTCCGCCGTTACCTCCGTTTCCACCGTCCGGTCCTCCTTTAAACTTCTGAGCATTACGTAAAAAAGTTGCCGCTCCGTTTCCGCCGTTTCCCGCTCTAACTAAAAGGTTAATATTATCAATAAGCATCTTACCATAAAGAATTAATTGTTTTCCGGTTCAGGCGGAAGAAATTCTTCTCCCCCGCTATTATCAACTTGCTTGTTAGGAACAGCTTTGAGCCATTCTATGTATGTACAGCCGGTCGCAGTACGTTTCGCGCTATCCCAACCTGCGGTCGAGCATTTTTTCATCCTTTTACCTGCGTTCGTAGTAAAAAGCACCAACGGTTTACCGCACTTTGGGCACTCTTCATCGGTTTTCTCTGTTGTTCCGTTAATCCATTCTACATAATCGCATCCTATTACCTTTTTTGTTTCCTTGTCCCAGACACCAGTTGAGCACTTCTTCATTTTTTTACCAAAGCGCGTAAATTGCACAACAAGAGGAGCTCCGCATTTGGGACATTTTTCATCCAGAGGTTGAGGCGGAACTTCTAACCATTTTATATAATTACATCCTTCGTTCTGTCTTGTTTCTTTATTCCAGCTCCCTTTAGAACAACGCTGGAGTCTTCGTCCTGTGGCAGTTTCTGTTATTGGATTAAGTATAGATCCGCATTTGGGACACACATCTTCATTCATAATAAGAACTCCAATTTACATTCTACAACTTTTTCATAGTCTATGCTCACTGAATATAACTTATAGACTGAAATATTAGTTGCCTGTTTGATTAAACGGCGAATATCTCTTAAAAAGAAGGGGGAATTTTTCTATGCCTAGCTCTAGTATATTTTTTTTCGCACAAATTTGTTTTAACTGGGCAATATCCGCCGGCGAAGCGCTTATGGTTCTTGTTGTATACGGATACATGATGGCGTTTGGATCCTGTTCGTGCTGCATTCCAAGCGAGTGTCCCAATTCATGCGCTAAAGTGTGTATTAGTTCATTATGATTCGTGTCAAAATAAACCGTTATCGTATCAGCATTAGGATCATATAAACCCTCTTCCGGTTTAAGAGAAAGCGCATTATTAAATGTATTTATTGTATTGTTTAACTCGCTGACTTTTTGGTTATATTGATTTGTGGAAATATTTAGCCTATCCGCGAGTTGATTAAGTTGGTCTGCTTCATTTTTAAGATTCTGCTGTTCTGATTTTAGTTTATCATAAACATCCTGCGGTGCTCCCCCTTTGGCATTCCACATATTAACTTGATTGTTAAAACTGCTAAGTTTTTGCTGAAAATCTTGAGACAACATTTCATACTGCTGGACTTCTGGATTTATAGACTGCTTACCGCTCTGTACCTGATTTTTCAGATTATTTATCTGATTATCCAAAGCCTGTCTCTGATCGAATACAAGACTTATTTTTAGGTTCGCCTGCCGGTTATATTTAAATAAAGCTTTACCGTAGGCATTTCGCCAAATATTCGTAGCTTCTTTTATATCCGCCAGAAATGCACTATCTGTTATATTAAATCTTGGATCAACTGTTCCAAGACTATACTCAATCGGCGTGTCGCAGGGAGACACATACAGAAAATTATCCGCATAACTTATTATCTGTTTGTTAAAAATAATTATGCCCGCAATCAGTAAAAGAAAAACAAATTTTTTCATAAAAGTATGATACTAATTTTAACCTATTTATTTTAAAAAAACAAAAGCCTATACCACTCTGCAATGATTTTGCAATAAAAATGGTGTATATCTTCGAAACATTCAAAATCGTAGCTTAAACTGTCAGTCCAAAATAGAAATGTCCGCTTTTGACTAACTTTTTATCTTGCCATATTGTCTCCATGGATGATCTGCCGAGGGTTGCCAATTTAGTTTATGCCTTGTAAGGATTATTGGTTGTCTGGAAATCTTTTTAGGTTTTTCCGGTAAGATTGTGTAATTAAGGTAAAGTTTTTGTAAGCTAAAATGGATTGTACCGTTAAGCCGCTCTTCTACAATTACTATCTCTTTTGGCCTAACTGTTGTAGGTTGGATTTCAGCTAATTGATACCAGTTGTTTTTAAACTGGATAGTGAAATCATTGTTAATTTTTCTTGTTGATTGGATGGAGAAAATACTAGTTAAGTTATTTTTATCAGTTTCAGAAAGTGGTTTATGAAGATTCCCTTCTTTTGCGGGAATAACAGAAAATTTATTGTTAAATGCCGGAAGAAAAACATTTTCTAAAAAGATATTTGCCTGAGTTGGTGTATTAATCTTTGCCAGCCTCATTTCCTTAACCAGCCTGTCTTGTAAGGTTTGAAACAGCCTTTCAATCCTGCCTTTGGCTTCTGGTGAATGGGCAGTAATCAATTGGATTCCTAAAGTTTGCATAGTCCTTTGGAACTGGGTTAAAAGATCACTGTTGTCAACTGCTGCTTTATGATTAATTTTGTAAGTACTAAATTTATCCAGATAAATACTAATTGGTTTTCCGTGTTTGAGGATATATTCTTTCCAGAAGGTAAAAACCGCAATTACTCCTTCATTGGCAGCAAAAGCGGCTTTTGTTATCTTGCCGGTTGCATCATCAATTGAGGCAAGTAAACAGGTCTCCAAAGAGTCCCCATTTTTATCTAAAAGCCTGTTTTCAAACCAGAGATGGTAAGAACCATCAAATTGCTCCATCTCTCCAAAGTAGTCTTTTCTGGGTCTCCAGGATTTGTACTTTACTGCTTTTTGCTTACGTGATTTCCATAGTCCTGTTTCTATCATCCATAATCTTGTTGTCTCTGGACTAATCGCAATAGCATAGTTTTCCTCAAGTTTTTCTGTCGCAAATGTTGGCTTAAAATCAAAGTAGGTTTCTTTGATAGCTGTAATTGCTTTTTTCTTCACCCCCAAATCAATATGATGATTTCCAGGTTTGCCTTTTAACTTATGGACAGTGGCAGATACGCCTTCTTCTCTTACCGCAATTTTGAGTCTTCTAACCTGACGGGTAGAAATACCAAGAAGCTTAGCAGCTAATCCTGGTTTTATTTCTTTTTTAAGAACCTTTGTGATAACATCAAATTTATATTGTTCTTCGGAAGAATGAATAGCATCTGCCATAACATACAAAAAGTAGCAGGCAGTGTTTTACACTGTAGCATTTTCTTGATTTTAAAAAGCGGACGTTTCTAATTAAAGGAAAGCGGACGTTTCTATATTGGAGTAATAGATAACAAATTTGAATGTCAAACGACAATAGAAATGTCCGCTTTTAGCATTGTTGTTTAAATGCTTTTCTCCATGGGTGATTTGCCGACGGTTTCCAATTAAGTTTGTGAGTTGTTAGAATTAACGGGTGTTTGTTTGTCTTTTTTGGTCTTTCAGGTAACAGGACATAGTTAAGATATTTGTCTCTTAAAGAAAAACGTACTGTCTTATCAAGCCATTCTTCTACGAGTACCCTGTTTTTAGCTCTTACTGTTATTGGCTGAAGTTCCATTAACTGATACCAGTTGTTTTTAAACTGAATTGTGAAATCATTGTTGACTTGTCTTTTGGATTGAATAGAAAAGACGCGGTTTAGATTCTTTTTATCAGTCTCTGATAGAATCTTATGAACATTTCCGTCTTTTACCGCAATAACAGCAAATCTTCTGTTAAATTTTGGCAGAAAAACAACTTTCAGGAATATATTTGCCTCCTCCGGCGTATTGATACCAGCTAGTCTCATTTCTTTTATCAGTCTGTCCTGAAGGGTTTTAAAAAGCCGCTCTATTCTTCCTTTTGCCTGCGGTGAATTAGCGGGGATAAGATGAATATCTAAGTCCCTTGACGCTCTTTGAAACTGTGTTAAAAGATCATAATTATCAACTGCCGATTTATGGTTAATTTTATAGGTTGAGAATTTATCAAGATAGATACTTACGGGTTTGCCAAGCTCCAAAACATACTCTTTCCAGAAGTTAAATACAGCCGTCACTCCTTCATTGGCGGAAAAGGAAGCTTTGGTAATTTTTCCTGTTGCATCGTCAATACTGGCTAACAAACAAACTTCGATTGGATTACCATTTCTATCAACTAACCTATTCTCAAACCATAAGTGGTAGGAGCCGTCAAACTGCTGTAATTCTCCGTAATATTCTTTTCTGGGACGCCATGAGCGGTAAGTGTCCTGCTTTTGTTTTCGTATTCTCCACAAATCTTTTTCTGCCATCCACCGCCGCAGTGTCTGTGGATGAACAGAAAGATGTTCGTTTTCAGCTAATTTCTCCGCTGCAAACGCAGGTTTAAAATCACTATATTTTTCCCTAACAATCTCAAGAGCTTTCTTTTTCAACGTTTCGTTAAGACAATGGTTACTTTTTCTCCCCTTCAATTTATGCACAACTGCTTTTTCTCCGTCATCAAGAATTGCATACTTAAGTCTTCTTATCTGATGGGTAGAGATACCAAGAAGTTTGGCTGCCAATCCAGGCTTTATTTCCTTATTGATTATCTTTGTGATAATCTCAAATTTATATTGCTCTTTTGAAGTCATAGCAGAAGAGCAGTATTGTCTACTGTAGCATTTTCTTAATTTTAAAAAGGGGACGTTTCTATTGTGCTAAAGGGGGACGTTTCTATTGTGGTGTAATAGATAACAAATTTGAATTGTAAAGCTGGATACTTCTGTGTTATAGTATAATCTCTAAAGAGATATGAAAAAACTGCTGTTTTTTATATTGCCTTTTCTTCTTGCTGGAAGCATATTCTTTGCGTTCTTATTTATTCAAAGTAAAAATTCTGGACAGGGAGCGCTTCAGGTTACTGCCAATCCCAAAAGCCGTGTTTACCTAAACGGACAACTTATTGGTGAAACTCCGCTTTGCAAATGTGAAGGAAAAGATATGATAGCAACGGGTAAATACACTTTAAAGATTGTACCCGATAACCCAAAGCTTTCTCCTTTTGAAAACGATATAAATATTAATAAATCCGTCTTAACCGTTGCCGACAGAACTTTTGCGCAAACAGGCGCCTCTTACGGAAGCATTATTACACTTGATCCTTTATCGAATAAAAAATCCAGTGAACTATTAATCGTATCTTTGCCGGATAATGCCAATATATATCTGGATGAAAACAAAATAGGCAAAACGCCCAGCCTATTAAAGACAGTTACTAATTCCAATCATACTATTAGACTTTCTAAATCCGGATATCAAGATCTAACTATTCATATAAAAACAGTTGAGGGTTATAAATTAACAGCTACATTGTTTTTGGGCATCAATCCCTTTCTTAAATCTCAAACACCTGCTACATCCTCGCCGAGCGCGATTTTAAAAGCCTCTTCGAGTGCTTCGATTTCCGCTCAAAAAGTTTTGATACAAAGCTCAATAGGCTATGTAAATGTGAGAGATGAAGGTTCATTATCTGGAAAAAAGATAGGGGTTGTCAATTCCGGAGAAACTTACGATCTTATAAGCGAAAAGAACGGATGGTTTGAAATAAAACTTAAGAACGGAAGCTCCGGCTGGATAGACGCTTCCTACGCCAAAAAAGAATAATCAAGCTCCGATAACGTAAATAACAAATATCACCGATATCATCCATATACATACCGTAACAAGAAGCGGTGTATCCGAAATCAGAACCTTCTCCGGACTTTCTCCCTGCTGTTTTTCGTATATATCCTGAAGATAACGCATAAGACCATAAACAACAGGAAGAATTGTTATCATAAGCCATTTTCTTTGAAAGAATACAGGCAGAAAGTCCGGCATAAAAAGATTAAAAGAAACCTTTATACCGTGAGGGTTTTCCAAAAAAGTGAAAAGAGCGTAAGAGATAAAAGTAGAAGTGGCAAAGATAGAGGCATATACATCAAGCAGTCTTTCCGAATAATGGGATAAAGATTTCCTTATCTGTAAAATTGTTGAATCCGAATAGTTGGAGACTAGCGTTAACTCGGAACGTCTTTTCCCAACAGCGATAAAAAGCGAAAATGCAATCGCTGTGAGTAAAAGCCATACCGAGATATGAAAACCAGAAGCAAATTCACCGGCATAGACCCGCAAAATGTATCCTGCGGCAATAGCCAGTATATCCATGATAGCGATTTGCTTTAACACTAAAGAATAGGATACCTGGAGTATAATATATACTACAACAGATATAAAAAAAGCAGGAGTTATAGACCATGATATAACAATAGAGATCACCGCAAAAATAACGGCCAATATAAAAGAGATCGGCGCAGAAACGTCATTATGAGCCAATGGACGAAATTTCTTAAAAGGGTGGAGTTTGTCTTTTTCTATATCAAAAAAATCATTTATGATATACATTGATGACGAAAGAAAACAAAATGCCACAAAGCCTAAAGAAACATAAATAAAGCTAGATGAAAAAAGCTGTCCGCTAAAGGTAATAGCCGCAAATATGGCAAGGTTTTTAATCCATTGTCTGGGGCGAGAAAGCCTGAACAAATTATAAAGCAGTTTGCCTATTTTTATTTTCATCTATGTTATCTATAAATAAATGTAAAAAAGTAAGCACTCCTATAACGACAATAAACAAAGTCGCTATGGCGAAGAACTTGCCCCGACTTGAAAGAGAAAGCGAAATTGCTCCCAATATAGCAGAGATCAACCAATAAAACAATGCCACAAAGGGCTGTTTAATTCCCATACGAAGCAAAATATGATGAAGATGTTTATTATCATGTACAAAAGGCGAGTGGCCTGTTGTAATTCTCCTTACTAAAGTAAATATCCCATCTATCATAGGAATACCCAAAACAAGTACAGCAGTTGCCAATTTTGCTCCTGAAATAATGGCAACAGCGGCAAGAAGAAGATAAATTGATGTTGCTCCGTAACCCGGGAAAATTTTTGCCGGGTAAAAATTGAAAATCAAAAACCCAAGACAACTACCCGCTATCGCAAAAGATAAGCGAGATGCAATAATAGAATTCGAATCAATGGAGGCGAAACGCATGCTCAAAATGCCTATAACAATAGCTGATATCGCGACTAATCCCGGCATTTGCCCATCCACTCCGGTACTCCAATTTATCATGTTCATTACCCACATAATCCAAACAAGAGCAATAATATCTGAAAATAAAAGGATAGAATGCGAGCCAAAAAAATTAAACGTAAGCCTTATTGTATCTAAATGAATAACTCCACCGACAAATGGATTAGTTACAAAGGGTATCCCAACTCCGGATCCTACCACAATAAGAGCAACAACCATATTAAGAATCAGTCTTATAATTGGAGCTATGTCCATCTTGTCATCGATGGTTCCAACCAGAAGAGCGATAAAAGATGCAAACATAAGACCAACGGTAACCTTTGCCAATGGCAAAAATAATAAAGCTGATATAAATACTCCGATAAAAAGAGGTATGCCTCCGCCTCGCGGAACAGGTTTTTTATGAAGCATGGCAGGATGTTTATGGATTCTGGGATCGTCTATAAGTTTCCAACGCCTAATAAGAATTAATGCTAAAGGAGTTGCTATAACCGTTCCTAGAAAGGAAACTACTAGAGGAAAAAATATATTCTCCATATTATATAATCATTTGTGCTGTTTTAATAATGAAAATAAAAACTAACAATGAAGCGATTGCAAAGGTTACGGAAAGTATTCTAGACAAAAGAGGTGTTGTTTTATATACATGAAAAGACAGTAACAAATTAACCGTCATAATGACTATAACAAGCATAATAGGAATAAATATATCTTTTTTTTCCGCTATTCTTGCGTCTCCCCACGGAAGCTGATTAAAAACAGGAATAAGAGGAGGTAAAAGCCGATATGAAAAAAACATATAGAGGACTGATGCGATTATTAAAAATAAACCGGAAGAAAAACAGTAAAATATAATTTTATCCTTTAATATATGTTTAAAAAATTCGTTCATAAATAACTGCCTTATTTATTTGAAAAAGCAAAGCATAATGCGACATGTTATAAGGAATAGTATCATCCGTTGTAGATATTATATATTTTGGTTTAACTAAGTTTAAAGACATCTGTGTTTCATTTATATATCGTGGCTTTGCCAACATATGATACTCCACTATAAAACGTCCAGGAGGAAGCTTGTTTGCAAGACGATAAATTTGAGCATCGTTTCCAAAAAGGAATATGGAAGCATTGGGATTTTTGGTCTTTAGATAATCCGCAACTGCGTAATCCGTAGGCGTGCTTTTATCAAAAAACTCCCTATAGGAATATACGCTTTCTTTATTCGTTAAAAAACGGAAGAAATTATCGTAGTAACCAAGTGTTTTTTTATATATAGGAAAATGTATTAATGCAACAATAATGATTGTTATCGTCAAAAGCTGCGCGAATCTTTTTAAAAAAATTTGTTTTCCTGTTTCTCCAAAAGACCAGAAAAGTAAAAGAATAAATGAAGGAATAAGAACCAAAAGATAATGCGTCCATGGTCTCTCGGAAAAAAAGGCGTTAAAAAGAGAAAAACCGACCCAAAGAAAAATAAACAACAGTTTATGATCTATCGTTTTCCTTTTTAGAAAAATAAAAGTTAAAAATGCAAAAAGGGCTATTAATTTTAGCAAAAGAAAACCCTGCGGGATTATAAATTTGTTAGCATAGGCTACATACCCAATATTCTGCGTAAAAACGGCATGAACGAAAAAAGAAAAAGCATTCTTATAAACAAAAAATAGCATAACAGCTATTATGGGAAGAGTAAAACTCAACATAAAAGGAATAAGATTTTTTACTTGCTGTTTTATATGATTTTTGTATGTTGATAAAAAAATAAAAATAAAAAATGCAGAGGCATCAAAAACAGCTACAACCTTAAACAAAAATGCGACAGAAAGGAGAAAACCCGACGCATAAAGAAGTAAAGATTTTTCGGTTTTAACATATTCCAATACAAAAAATCCTGCTGCTAGAATAGGAAGCATCATAAAATTCTCCGCATTAGCGATGTTTCCTTCCAGGAGAGGCGTAGCAAAAAGCAATGTAAATAAAACAGAAGATATGTAAATATTTCTTTGTTTTAAAAATAATTTCTTGGTTATTAAAAAGAAAAAATATAAAGACAAAATTCCAAATACTAAAGACACAAGTCTTATTACAAACTGGTCGGACGCAAACAAAGCATAAAGCAAATACAGAAAAGGCGGTTTATTATCCCAAATATCCCGGTATAAAAGCCTTCCGCTCCTAATTCCCATTGCTACCACGTCATAAACGCCTTCATCTCCGTACCAATAAGGTTCAAAAAGGGACGGAAGGCGGAGGAGAAAAAACAGGAAAGTAGTGCCTACTAGAAAATAGAAATCTTTACTTTTCTCGAGTCTCTCCAGTATTCTCATATGCAGGAAACGATTGTTTATATTGTTAAATTGTTCTATTGTTAATTCCGAAATAGCAATGCAGCAATGAAACAATTTAACAATGGGTTATATCTTCTCCGTAACTTTATATTCTATACGTTTTCCAAACATCAGTTGAGTATGGGAAATTAAAGCCGGAAGAGTGGAGAGAAAAAACCCAGCTATGGGGAGCAAGATGAATTCAAGAGGAAACAAAAATTGCCTTGCAGTTAAACCTTTAGAATCTTTAGGACGATTTCTGAAATCGATAATAATCATTGCTAAAATTGCGAATAAACACGAAGTTAATATAAGACCAGATAAACGCGGCAAATTATAACCGATTGTTGTACGGTAAAAAGCTGGATTTACTAAAGGCATAATAATTGCGGCAACAGTAATAATAAACCAGTTAACAGGCCACAATAAATGATCCAATAAAACATTAACCAGCATGAAACTTTTACGCATAAATGGTACATTAGGTACTGTTAAAAACCATTTTATAAACAATGGATCATCGGATACACCCCATGACCATCGCCTTTCCTGATTGTATTTATTTTTCAGACTCCCTATATAATTATTGGACAGAGGCGCGTCCATAGAAGTTTTTAAAAACAAAGGTTCTACCCAAACCTGCCCCGCGAGACGATAAAACGCTTTAAAGAATATTCTATAGTCTTCCGGAATAACATCTGTGTCCCAAAACCCAATATTCTTAAGGAGATTAAAAGATAAAGAGTAGGTTGAATTAGAAATAAGTCTATCTTTCTGCACAAGCAGTCCTGTTCTCCAAAGACTGCCAAAAAAAGAAATAACCCTTATGGCCGCTGGCACACTCCAAAAATTATTATAATTTACATTTGCCGATTGCCAAAATTTGTTATAACGCTTCTCATCTATAAGAAAATTATATGAAAGATAGGCAAAATACTGTCTGTCGAATACGGAATCCGCGTCAACGGACGATACGGTCGCGTAATCTATATCTATAAACCCTTTTTTTATAAGTTTTCTGTATATAAATTTTCCAGCAAAAGCCTCATTAGAAGATTTACCTTTTACCTCTCCTTCAACATCCGGGTGGAAAGCAAACTCCACAGCACCAAAAACTTCTCTAAATTCTTTCAAAATAATTCCCGCTTTTTCTCGTGCTTCTTTTTCTCTCTTCTCCATTGCCATAACGACCACTATCCTCTTTCTCGGAAAGGTTTGTTGCGCTAAGGACTCAAGAGAGATTCTTAATTTCTCAACCTTTTCTTTATAATTCGGAATAATAACCACATGATAAACTTTATCAAAATTTCTCAACTTACCTGCTTTTTTAAGCCAGTCTTCTTTTTCCGCATTGCGGATTTTCTTTGAAGCTATATACGATGTCGCAACCAGTGAAAATGACTTATAAAACCAATAAACATCAAAGAAAAGTATGAAATAAGCAACAACGTATGGTATAAGAAATGAACCCCAAACAGGAGAGAGTATAAGAGTCCAAGAAACAATACCTGGAATCAATTCCAACCCCCTTCTAGTTTTTACAGGATAACGGATAAATAATTTATTAAAAAAGTTAGTCATAATTATGAAGATCAAAGATCAAATCTCAAAAATCAAAAACAAACTCAAAATTCAAAGATTTAAGAATAGAGACTTAAGATTAACGAATAATCAAAAATTTTAAAAACATAAATCATATTTTTTAGCTTTGATCTAGGTTTTGATCTTTGCGCTTTGATCTTTTATTTAAGACGGAATATCTTCTCTGCATTTTCTGTTGTTTTCTCTTTTACTTCATCAGCCGAAATACCTTTAATTCTAGCTATTGCCTCCGCAATTATTATAACATATTCAGGCATATTTCTGCTGCCTCGAAAAGGCTGCGGAGTTAAAAAAGGACTATCCGTTTCGGTTAAAATCCGATCAATCGGCGCATATTTTACTAACTCTTTAAGTTCTGTCGTCTCTCCGCGGGCTTTCCCATTATAGGTTATGTTGCCATCAAAACCTATATAAAAACCAAAATCAAGCACCTTTTTAAGAAAATCCAGATTACCGGACATACAATGGAACATACCGGGCAGATTAAGAAGATGGGACTTATGGCTTATAAGAATATCTAGAATATCATCTCCTGCCTGACGATTATGAATTTGCAAAGGAAGTTTAAGCTTATAGGCAAGCTCTATCTGTTTTATAAATATCTCTTTCTGGATTTTTGGGTCAGTAATGCCGTTTGACTGATAATTGTAGTAATCCATCCCTATTTCGCCGATTGCCACAACTTTCGGCATTCGGGCAAGCGTTTCCAATTGTTCTATCCAATCATATTCCGTCATTCTGGCTTGTCCAGAATCGATTCTGGAGTCCTCTGGGCGAGCCAGAGTCCCCAGAATGACAGAGCCGAGTTTGTCCGCGTGGTGGGGATGGACTCCAACAATTGCGTAGAGATTGTCATATTCTTTAGCCAGCTCAACTGCTTTTTGACTTGACTCAAGACTCGTTCCGACATTAATAATGGTTTTTACACCGGCTTCGGCTGCGCTCTTTATCACAGCGTCATAATCCTCCTCAAAACTATGAAAATTCAAATGACAATGAACATCAATCATAGATATTAGTATACAAAATCAAAAGTAATATTCAAAGAATACCATCGATTCTAGCCCTTGGAGTTTTTGAAGAGCAATTCTAAAGTTACAAAAAGAGCTAATAGAAGCAAAAGGAAAAATATGTTCCTGAATCCCAAGGCGCGGAGCAATAGATATGAAACAGTAATAAATCCAACCAGTATTCCTTGAAATCTGCTTTTCGATAAAAACCAAACTAAGCATAACGTAAATAAAAAGAAAAACAAGTAGAATAAATATTCTACGGATAATTTTCCGTTCCCTAAAAAAATAAATGACGGTATAACGAATTTAGAGCTGGGAGAGAATTGAAAAATTAGATAACAAAGAGCTATGGCAAAAACTAAAGCAGACAATAATACAGAAACAGATCTTTTATTTCTTTTCATCATTTATATTCTACTACAGAACCAAACATTCATCCATTAA
Source organism: bacterium (assembly GCA_021852095.1). Lineage (GTDB taxonomy): Bacteria > Patescibacteriota > Microgenomatia > Levybacterales > UBA12049 > JAMCTM01. The sequence goes on from JAJZOC010000045.1 coordinate 14,792, forward strand.
CTTTTATTTCATTTGTAATTGTTGATTAAAATATCTATACTGAAAATAAGTTAAACTTACTTTTAGAATAATGTTTTATCTAAAACTTCCTTTTGTTTTTATCAAGTTCTGGTTTATGGAATGCCCAAGGGGAATTTTTGCCTTTTTTACCTCTTTGAATGCTTCTTTCTTAAGGCTTTTTTCTCTGCCCATCTTGGTAAAAACCTATTTTAAGCCCTGGAAGAATGAGTACAGACAAGGCTTGGTGGGATTTTCCATCGGCATGGGCATGTTTGTTAAAACCTTTGTTATCTTAACAGATATTATTTTATTTTTTATATTGATAATATTTGAGGCGATTTTCATGTTAGGCTTCCTACTACTGCCAATCATAGCAGTATTTTTACTATTTGAGGGATAAGATTAATGGAAGAGTACGCAAGAATATATTATATCTATAAAACTCCTGGACTAAAGCTCTTAAGGCTGACTGTTCTTGTGGTATTTTTTATTACCATTGTTACAACTTTTGAGAAGTATTATACGCCTTCTACAGCTATTGCTTTACTAATATTTTTTGCTATGTGGGAGGTCTTTTTCTTCTTTAAGATTTCTAGAATGAAACCAAAAAGCCTGGTGACTCGTAACAATGGTGAAAACATATACGAATCTTTTACTCTAGACGCTCTATCCGTATTCATAATGAGAGAAAACGTAATACCTATTGTCAAAAGTCTTCTCCGAAAACCCAACATTAAATTCATACTGAAAAAAGCAAATATACAGATTAGGGAAATTAAATTCACGGATGCAGCAAAAGATGAAATAGCAAAACTGGCTTTTGATCTTGCCAAAAACAACAATTGTTTATTTGTAACAACTAGCGACCTATTCTGCGCATATATTTTATATACAGAACCTCAGACGAGATTATTATTTTCCAAAGAACTAAAAGAGAAAGATTTTTTACATATTTTGTATTGGGCGCATAGTAAATTTGTTTTGGAAGAACAAAAAAAACCTATCAGAATAAGGTTCTCCGAAGAAGGAATAGGAGAAAATTGGGTCTATGGCTGGACTCTAGAAACGAAGAAATACACTAATGACATTACAGCGCAGGTATTAAAAGAACGGCCTGTTTTAGTAGGAAGAGATACTCAATATAAAGAAGTTATAGAAGCTCTTATGGATACTGAAAAAAACAGTACAGTCTTAGTAGGTAATCCCGGCGTTGGTAAAACAGCCATGATAAAATATCTGGCTTTTGAGAGCTTTGTCGGAAATACAAAAGGAACATTAAAACATAAACGTTTTTTGGAACTTATGGTAAGTGTGCTTCTTGCCGGTACTTCAAACCAAGGAGAATTACAAACAAGACTAACAAATATTATGGAAGAAATATCCCATGCCGGAAATGTTATTTTGTATATTCCTAAATTGGAAGATATTCTCGGGTCAGAATCTCTAAGTCTTAATCTCTCCTCATCCCTTATGCCTTATGTCAGAGACGGAAAAATAAATATAATTGCAACTTCTACTCCTTCTAATTATAAAACATACATCGAGCCCATGCTGGATTTTATTCAGTTTTTTGATGTTATAAAACTGAATGATCCGGATATGGACTCCGCAATTCAAATGGTCATGGAAAAAGCTTCTCAGATAGAAAAAGCATATAAAATTTCTATAACGTATAAAGCGGTAGAGTCTTCTGTCATGTACGCAAATCGATACTTAAGAGATAAATCTCTGCCCGGTTCAGCCGTTACGTTACTCAATGAAACTGCGAACAGTGCTATCCTTACCCAAAAAAAAATTATTGATAAAGAGGACGTAATTGCCAAAATCGAAGAAGCAATACATGTTCAGATTGATTCACCAAATAAGGAAGAAACAGAGTTATTACTTCATTTCGAAGATAAAATGCACAAAAAAATAGTTGGCCAAGAAGAAGCAGTAGTCTCTATTGCCACAGCTTTAAGAAGACTCCGAAGCGGCATAACAAGAAAGGATAAACCAATCTCTTTCTTATTTTTAGGTCCAACGGGGGTTGGAAAAACAGAGACCGCAAAAACTCTAGCCAATTTATATTTTAAAGAGGACAACAGCATGATTAGAATTGATATGAGCGAATATAATACCCAAGATTCTGTAAAACGTATTATTGACGGCGAATTAACACAAACTATTTATGAACATCCCTTTTCTTTAATCCTACTGGATGAGTTTGAAAAAGCACATCCTGATATCCTTGATCTGTTCCTGCAGGTTTTAGACGACGGAAGGCTTACCAACAGCCGCGGCAAAACAGCATCTTTTTTGGACGCCATCATTATTGCTACTTCCAACGCCGGATCAGAATTAATTAGAGAGCAACTAAAAAACGAACAAAAAGAGATCGATTCGTTTTCTAAAAAACTGCTTGATACTCTACAAGAAAAGGGAATATTTAAACCCGAACTTTTAAACAGATTTGACAGCATAGTAATATTTAAACCTCTAGGACAAAAAGAAATTTATGAAATTACGGGACTTCTTCTAACAAAGATTGTACAAAAGCTTAAAGAAGAAGATATAAATGTATTTTTTGACGAAAAAATTAGACATAAAATAGCGCTGGAAGGGTTTAATGAAGAATTTGGAGCAAGACCTCTTCGCCGCTTTATTCAAAATAATATAGAAAACGCCTTGGCTCAAAAAATACTTGCTTCGGAAATAACCAGAGGAAATACGGTAATGGTATCAACAGACACTAACAACAATATTACCTTCTCTATAAATTAGATCTTCTTTATTACAAGTTAACCAAGATAGTCTCGTAGTTTATTACCGCGGGAAGGGTGGCGAAGTTTTCTTAAGGCTTTTGCCTCTATTTGACGGATTCTCTCTCTGGTTACCGCAAACATCCGTCCTACCTCTTCCAGAGTTTTTGGTCTTCCGTCTTTTAATCCAAATCTCTCTTCTAAAACCCTTTTTTCGCGATCCGAAAGTGTTTCCAAAACTTCTTCTACCTGCTCTTTTAAAAGCTCTCTGGACGCGGCGTCAAAAAGAGTTGGAGCAGAAGAGTCATGTATGAAATCTCCAAGTCTCGAATCTTCTTCATCTCCAACAGGAGATTCTAAACTTGCCGGTTCTTGAGATATTTTTATAATCTCGAGTGCCTTTTCCGGATCTATATCTAACACCTTTGCAACCTCTTCCGGGGTTGGCTCGCGGCCTAACTCCTGCATCAATTTTCTGGAAGCACGCAGAAATCTATTAATATTTTCTACCATATGAACAGGGATCCTTATTGTACGCGCCTGATCCGCAATTGCCCTTGTTATAGATTGTCTGATCCACCATGTGGCGTAGGTAGAAAATTTAAAACCCCGCCTCCAGTCATATTTTTCAACAGCACGTATTAATCCCTGGTTTCCCTCTTGTATTAAATCCAGAAGTGTGAGTCCGCGTCCGACATATTTTTTGGCAATGGACACGACAAGACGAAGATTAGAATTTATGATTTTCTTCTTTGCTTCTCTGTCTCCTTTTTCTACCCGTTTGGCAAGCTCTATTTCCTGTTCAAAGGTTAAAAGAGGTATCCGGCCAATTTCCTTAAGATACATACGGACAGGATCGGAAACAGTTCCTTCTGTTAAAACCGTTAACGCCTCCAATTCCTTTTCCAAAATCTCAATCGGTTTACCATTATCCTGTTCTTCTGTTACGTTCTCAAAAACGTCAACGTTTGCCCGCAAAAGCCTGTTATAAAGCTCGTCAAGTTCTGATACGCGCTCTTCAGGCTTAGGGAATATAGATAGAATTTCTTCCTGGGTGATATACCCCCGTTTTTTAGCCGAAGCCAATACCTCGGGGAAAACCCCTGATAATTTTTGTTTCATATCGGTCTATTTTACATCATTTAAACCTGCTTGTAAAAGCGAAATCATTTTTGACAATTTCTCCCGCAGACTATTTATTTCTTCATCTGTACCTTTTTTTTCTTTTTCTTTTATTTTCTCTCCCAAATCCCTTATTTCCTGCTTTGCGTATATCGCTTTTAATTCCTCTGCCACTTTTACAGCCTCTGCAAGATACTTATTTTTTAAATAATCCGCATTTGGCAACAATAAA
>JAJZOC010000093.1 GCA_021852095.1 bacterium
ATCTATCTTCCCTTTGTCTTGCGGACATAAAAAGGTAGTTTCTTCTATAAAGGGCTTTGTAAATTTACATTCAGGAAATTTTCCGCATGCCAAAAATTTCCCAAAACGGCCAACCCTAATAACCAAAAAAGCTCCGCATTTTGGACATTTTTCCGAAACCTCTACAACCGGAATCTTTACTCTTTGCGTACCTTTAACTGCCTCTATAACTTTAGAAAACGGTAAGTAGAATTCTTTTAATACAGAAGCTCGTTTTTTTTCTCCCTTGGCGATACTATCAAGACTATCTTCCATATCTGCGGTAAAAGTAACATCATCAATTGTTGAAAAATTTTTGACCAAAAAATCATTTACCGAAATTCCGATAGCTGTAGGCATAAACCTTCCTTCTGTCCTCTCTGTATAGTTGCGCGCCTCGATTGTAGTAATAATGGCGGCATATGTGGACGGACGACCTATTCCGTTTTGCTCAAGAGTTTTTATAAGCGATGCGTCTGAATACCTTGGGGGCGGCATAGTTTGATGATTTTCAAAAAGTACGTTTTGCAATATAAGCTGTTCTGAAGCTTTAAATCTGGGTAATTTTTTATCTCCCAAAGCTTGAGGATTAATTTTTAAAAATCCGTCAAAAACCAGAACCGACCCGTTGGCTTTCAACTTGTAATTGTTGTTTGAATTAAGACGCGGGGAGCTTACAAAATTCTCGCCAGTTCGCACTAGCGGGGTCTGAGATTGATCTAAAGCAAATTGTGATTTCGCACTGCGAACCAGAGAATTTTTGTGAGCGACCAAAGCGTCATGCTGAGCATCATTTGAAACGTGTGACAGACACCTGCTGTTTAATCCATCTACCAAAACCGTTGTTGACTCGACAATCGCATCCGCCATCTGCGAAGCCACTGCCCTTTTCCAAATCAACTCATATAGCTTGGCCGCTTCGCGTCCGAATTGAGAATTGAGAATTGAGAATTGAGAATTCAATTCGCCCACATTCGTTGGGCGAATTGCCTCATGCGCTTCCTGCGCCAATTTCTGTTTTGTTTTATAAAATCTGGGCACTTTAGGCATGTAATCTTCTCCGAATTCCTTCTTTATATAATCCCTAAAAGAAAAAATAGCACTTTTAGCCATTACCACAGAATCTGTTCTATGATAAGTTATATATCCTTCTTCGTACAACTTTTGAGCCGTTCTCATGGTCCGTCCGGCAGAAAACCCGAATCTTCTCGACGCATCCTGCTGAAGGGTAGACGTAGTATAAGGAGGAGGAGGAATTTTTCTAATCTCCCTTTGGGAAATATCCGATACTATAAAATCTTTAGTTTTTAAGTCATCTGTTATAGCTTTTGCCTGTGCTTGACTCCCGATATTGGTCTTTGTAACTTTATAGTCTCCGTCATACAACTGAAATTTCTCCAAGAAATCAATTTTCTGACCATTTATTTCTATTAACTCAAACTCTGTAGAATCAAAGCGCTGGGAGCTAACAAAATTTTGTTTCAGCAAGTTGGCAGCGGGAGGCGATTTGGATTTGTGAAACGAGTGGATGTTTGAGCCGGAGGCGAGTTCACCCGCGAACAAAGACGAATCGCCGACCGATGCCTTAGAAAGTAAAACAGTAATGCTCCAATACTCTTCTTTTTTAAACTTTTCTATTTCTCTTTCCCGCTCAACTATAAGTCTTAAAGCCACAGACTGAACTCTACCTGCGGATAAACCGCGTCTTACTTTCTGCCACAAGATAGGTGAAAGTTTATACCCAACCAGACGATCAAGAACCCGTCTTGCGGTTTGAGCCTCAACTAAATTTTTATCAATATCTCTTGGGTTTTTAATGGCTTCCTCAATTGCCTCTTTAGTGATCTCGTGAAAAACAATCCTCGTTATTTTTGACTTTTGCTTGCCCCTCGAAGCCTCTTGTCCCTCGAAGTCTTGACGAAGCGGGATGGCGGAGTGGAGACTTTTGACTTTTGACTTTGAGACTAGCATGTCGGCGACATGCGAGGCGATCGCTTCTCCTTCACGATCAGGATCGGTCGCCAGAAAAATCTGCTTTGCAGATTTTGCCGCTGACTTAAGATCGGCAATAATCTTTTTTTTATCCGTAACAATCTCGTACTGTGGAGTAAAATCATGTTCTAAATCGATGCTTAATTTACTTTTGGGTAAATCAATAAGATGCCCCATCGAAGCTTTAATGGTGTAATCACTGCCTAAAAACTTTCCAATCGTCCTCGCCTTTGTCGGTGATTCAACTATTACTAAATATTTCATAAATCAAAACTAAAAAATGTCATTCTCGCAAGACCTAAATCTTTGAACTTTTAACTTGTCTTTGATCTTTGATTTCTGACCTTTGATCTATCACTAAAAATCTAATTTAAAGTATCCCGATTCCAGATTTTTTATCATACCTTTTATTTCCATCATGGTCAAGAGAGTCCCGGCTTTTGCAGAATTCATCTCTGAACGCCTTACTATTTCGTCAAAATTCAACTGTTCATTTTCTAAAAGTTTCAAAATTCTATTTTCCTCTTCCGTCGCGTTCTGAAACTTTGAGCTTTGTCCGCCAACTGGCGGATTGATTTTTGATCTTTCAGATTTTATTGAAAATTGAGAATTGTCCAGCGAAGCTGGATCCCGCTTCGCGGGAAAAATTGAAAATTCTTTAAGGATGTCTTCCGCTCGCGTTACCAGCTTTGCCCCCTTTTGAATAAGTTTATATGGTCCTTGAGAAAAACTTGAGGTAATTGGCCCTGGCACTGCAAAAACCTTCCTGTTATTTTTAAACGCGTAATCTGCAGTAATAAGCGAACCGCTATCCTCTGCCCCTTCTGTTACCAAAACCGCTTCGGCAAGACCGGCTATAATCCGATTACGAGCGGGAAAACTCCATTTAGTCGGCTCCATCCCAAGCGGAAACTCCGAAACAAGACAACCTGCTCCTGCAACTATACTATTATATATAGGTTGATTCTCTAAAGGAAAGCAAAGATCGCACCCGCTTCCCAAAACAGCTATCGTTTTTCCTCCTGCTTCAATTGCTGTTTGATGAGCAACCGCATCAACACCAAGCGCCAGTCCGGAAACTATAGTAAATCCCGCGGCAGACAATTCTCTCGTAAAAATTTCCGTTACTTCCCTGCCGTATTGCGTAATTCTCCTTGTACCGACAACTGCGATTGTTTTAGTTAAATCAAAATTAAAGTGCGGGGAGCTAACAAAATTTTCATTGTGAGAACCAGCGGGCATCCTAACCGGATTTAATAAATGAAGTTTACTCGCGCTGCGAACATGAAAATCTTTGTTAGCGACCTCAGCACTTTTCACATATAAAACAAACGGCGGGTTTTTGATTTGTTTTAAAAGATTCGGATATTGCGGATCTTCTAAGATTAAAAAAGAAATTCCCTTTTTCTCGAGGGCTTTTGCGTATCCTTCGATTGAAAATCCCTTTCGAAAAGCTTCAAATTTTGGTGCTAAGGATTCACCGATGATTCTTCGAAGATCATCTTTTTTTGCCAGCCATGCATCTTTGGCACTGCCAAAATTCACTAAAAGAGCTCTAAATTTTGTCGGTCCAATTCCAGAAAAAACCGAAAAACCCAACCAGTACAATTTCTCACCCATAACTAATAACAGCTAACCTTTAACTTTAGCTTATCACAAGTTATTGGTTAGAGGTTAGAAGTTAGAAATTGGTCTATCTCCCAAACCAATACTCTAAAATTTTTTTTGCAATAGGACCGGCAACGTTTGAACCCTCCCCTGAATCTTCCGATAAAACCGTAACAACAATCTGCGGATTATAAGCCGGAGCAAAAAGCGTAAGCCAGGCATCAGGAAGCGTAGT
>JAJZOC010000034.1 GCA_021852095.1 bacterium
TTAAAAATTTTCCGTATAAGATGCAGATTTTAAATAGAATCTTTATAGACGCTCACTATTTGTTTGGCTTAGAAGAAAAACTCAAAGAGTTTGATATTGCTCACACTGCGGAAACTTATTTTCATTACACACAACAATGTCTGAACGCCAAGAAAAAGGGATATGTTAAGAAAGTTGTAGTAACCGTTTGGGAAAATATTTCTTTTACAAATGAAGGTATAAGGGGAAGAAAAGGTTTTAAAAGGAGAGCAATTGAAGAAGTGGATCATTTTATAGCAATAAGTCAAAAAGCAAAAAACGCTCTTTTAAAAGAAGGGGCAGATGCAAAAAAAATTACTATAGTAAATCCCGGAATAGATGTTGATTTCTTTAGAGTAAAAAACAGAAATTTTGAAAGTAAAAAAATAAATATTCTTTTTGTCGGAAGACTTGAGTATTGTAAGGGAATTTATGATTTTATATCTGCAATTAGCATTTTGGTTAGAAAAAATAATTTAAAAAAATATTTACTGTATTTTACTTTTGTCGGGGATGGTATAGAGAAGAAAAAGATATTGGAAGAAGAAAAAAGAATTGGTGTTGATGGGTTTATATCACATAAGACAGTTTCGTATGAAAATATTATAAAAGAGTATAAAAATGCGGATATTTTTGTCGCCCCATCTAAAGATACAGATACCTGGCAGGAGCAATACAATATGGCTTTGCTTGAAGCGCAATCTTGCGGTTTACCAATTATTGCAACTAAAGCGGGTTCAATACCAGAGAATGTGGGAGATGCGGCAATACTAGTAAATCAGGGTGATGCTTCGGCACTTGCAATAGAAATAGAAAAAATGATTTTAGATCCAAATATTAGAGTGGAGTATTCAAAAAGAGCAAGAAAAAGAGCGGAAGAGTTTCATGATGCAAAAATAAAAGCAGAAGAAATTGCTAAAGTTTATAACAGGGTTTTATAAACATGAAAGTATTTATAATAATTGTTCATTTTGGAGAAAATTCAACAACTGCAAATTGTATAAAAAGCATTTTGGCAAAGGAAAAGGATTTCGAAAAGATAATAGTTGTTGATAATTCTTCCGACTTTAAAAAAGAGGAGATGAGCGAAAAGGTAGTTTTACTTAAGAATAAAACTAATCTGGGATTTGCAAAAGCGGTAAATATTGGTATTAACTATGCGATGGCAAGAAAGGCAGACTATATTCTTCTTTTAAATAATGATACAGTAATAAAAATGCCGATTATTAAAAACTTAACAGAATTTTTAAGTGAAACGAAAGAAGCGGGAATTGTTGCTCCAGCAATATCTTTTACTAAAAATGAACAAATTTTATTTGATGTTGGTGGGAGAGTAAATAAATTGTTCGGAAGAACGTCGCACAATGAAGTTTTGCAATTAGAGAATAAAAATCCTCTCAAGACGGATTATGTTTCCGGCTGTTGTATGCTGATCAAGAAAGAAGTAATTGAAAAAATAGGACTTCTTGACGAGAGATTTTTTTTGTATTATGAAGACGTTGATTATTGTTTAAGGGCAAAAAAATTAGGTTTATTGACCTACGTATTGCCTTCGGTTTCGATATATCACTGTTTAAGTCAAACTATCGGTAAAAATTCTTCTCTTGCGGTTTATCATCAAACCAAAAGCGCTTTACAATTTGGGAAAAAATATTTTAAGGGCATAAAAAGAGTATCAAATATTATTTTCATAACTTTCCAAAGTTTGTATCTCTTTTCAAGGAGTCCGGGTTTAGGCAGGGCAGTTTTTTCAGCCCTTCTTGATAATCTGTAAAAATAAGGGCTTTATACTATATAATAGAGATTATGGGTTACAGTAAAGACGCATTTAAAGGGGTATCATGGATTACTTTGCTTCGTTTTTTGACTAGAATCATAAGTTTTGCAAGACTGGGTATTTTGGGAAGACTTTTAACTCCGATTCAGTTTGGTTTTTTTGGCATAGCGACTTTACTTCTTTCTCTTCTTGAAGTTTTTACAGAGACCGGAATTAATGTTTTTTTGGTTCAGGAAAAAAGCGATATTAATGAACATATAAGTTCTGCTTGGATTGTGTCTATATTAAGAGGTTGTCTTCTTTCAATTTTAATATTACTTCTTTCTCCGTTTATAGCTTCTTTTTTTAACTCCCCAGGCGCCCGTTCAATAATTGCCTTAATTGCAGTAGTTCCTTTTATTAGAGGCTTTATAAATCCCGCAATTGTTATATATCAAAAAGAACTTTTTTTTGATAAGGAGTTTAAGCTAAGAAGTTTTCTTTTTGCGATTGAGGCATCTGTTTCGGTAATATTTGGATTTATAACCAGAAGCGCAGTGTGTTTTGTTTACGGATTAATTGCTTCTGTAGTTTTCGAAGTAATACTTTCTTACGTGCTATTTTCATCTCGGCCAAGTCTTAATTTTGAACACAAAAAAGTCAAAAAAATAATTTCCAGAGGGTCGTGGGTAACAGTTTCCGGAATATTTTCTTATTTTGCCGACAACACAGACAATATAACTGTGGGTAAAATATTGGGAGCGTCAACGCTTGGTATTTATCAAGTCGCTTATAAATTTTCTACACTGCCCATAAGCGAAATAACTAATGTTGTAAATATGGTAATATTTCCCGTCTATTCTAAATTTTCCCATGACCATATAAGGCTTAAGAAAAATTTTATAAAAGTTACCATTGTCAGTTCTTTTACGGCTCTAATTCTAAGCTCTATTATATTTGTTTTAGCTAAACCGATAATACTTATTGTTATGGGAAATAATTGGGTCTCTGCAGTTCCTGCCATTAAGATACTTTCAGTGTACGGTTTCTTAAGAACCCTGTTTGGCAATTTTGCGCCGCTTTTCTTAGCACTCAAAAAACAAAACTATGTTGCGAAAACAACGTTCATTCGTATTTTAGGACTTGTTGTTGTGATTATACCGATGGTTAAATTATATGGCATGGTGGGGGCTGGAATTGCTATGCTTATTTCGATTCTCATAGAAATTCCGGCAATTTTATATTTTGCAAATAGAATTTTTAAGGATAATATATGATAAGCGTTGTTATTTTAACGAAAAATGAGGAAAAAAATATTATTGATTGTCTGGAAAGCATAGCATGGGTAGATGAAATAATAATTGTTGATGATTATTCGTTTGATAGAACTATTGAGCTTTCGGAAAGTCTTAAAAATAAAAAAATAAATATTTATAAAAGAAACTTAGACGATAATTTTTCAGAGCAGAGAAATTTTGGTTTATCAAAAGCAAAAGGGGATTGGGTTTTATTTCTTGATGCAGATGAGCGAGTACCAGAAGCTTTGGTTTCTGAAATTTTCAATTTTTATCCGCCAGCTGGCGGATCGATTTTTAATTCCTACGATGGGTTTTATGTCAAGCGGCGGGATTTTATGTGGGGAAAAGAGCTAAAATATGGAGAAACAGGTAATATAAAGCTTTTACGATTAGCAAAGAAAGGTACTGGAGTCTGGGAAGGAAAGGTTCACGAAAAATGGATAATAAAGGGGAAAGTCGGAGAATTAAGAAATCCTATTTTTCACTATCCTCATCCTGCAATAACAGATTTTTTAAAGGAGATAAATTCTTATACCAGTATACGCGCCAAAGAGTTGTTCGATAAAAGAGTAAAAGTTTACACATGGCAAATAATTTTTAATCCTATAGCAAAATTTACTTTAAATTTTTTCGTAAGACAGGGCTTCAGAGATGGTTTACAAGGACTTGTTTTTGCGATATTTATGAGTTTTCATTCTTTTTTAGTCAAGGGTAAACTTTGGCTCTTATGGCAAAAACAAAAACAATATTAACGTTTATC
>JAJZOC010000011.1 GCA_021852095.1 bacterium
AAAGAATACGTAAAAGGAGAAAAGGCAGTTCTGCATCCGGATGAAACGTTGCAAAGACTTTATGATAAACTAAAGTTGCTTTCGCAAGATGCCAATAGTGAGGGGTAGATTTTTTATAAAAGTAAAAATACAATGTATCCTAAAAGGATTGGGAAAAAAATAAAAATTTTATTCGTTCAGAGCGGGATTTATGTTAATATTTTTAGATGTTAAACAGGGTATGTTGAAACTTGTTATTTTCTATTACGGTGAGTTAATGGTGAATATAACATGAAAAAAAAGATATTAGCGAGATTTTTTTCCTACATCTTCCATCCTGTTCTCTTCTTCTTGATTATGCCTTTTTTTATAGTTTACAAAGAGACCGCGAGCGGTCTTTACGCCATTAAGTGGATGATTTTTTCCTCGGTTTTTATTCTTTTTGGAGTAATGATAATTCTATTTGAAACTATAGAGGGTGATTTTTCCGATTTTGACATTTCTAAAAAAGGAGAACGTTTTAAATTTTATATCATATTGGCAGTTCTTGGTTTGGTATATTTTTCTCTTTCTTTATTTTTTAAAGGTATATTTTTTCCGTTGAGTCTTATATCTTTAAGCATTCTTTTAGGAATTATTGTGTTCGCGTTTGTTAATCGTTTTGTGAAAGCGAGTATTCACACGGCAGTTATTTTTGCATTTGTGATATCAATGTCTCTTATGTACGGAGTTACGGCTTTTTTATTGTCTTTTTGGATGATTCCTCTTGTTGCTTGGGCAAGAATCTATGAAAAAAAACATACTGCTTGGGAAGTATTATTAGGAGGATTTTTAGGAAGTATTATTACATTAATTACTTTTTCTGTAGGAAAAGCTATATTGTAAGTTATGTTGGATAACAAAGCTTTAGTAAAATCGTTTAAATATGCGTTGGAAGGTATTTATTTTGCCTTGTCTCATAATCAAAATTTGAGAATAGCTTTCGTTGGTGCGGTCCTTGTTATTGTAGCCAGTATTTTATTTAAGGTTACAGCTTTTGAAATGGGAATCTTAGGGGTTATGATTCTTTTGGTTGTCTGTGCAGAAATGATAAATACCGCGATCGAGGAAATGGTCAATCTTATAACAAACGAACATCGAAGAGAGGCAAAGATAGCAAAGGATGTGTCGGCTGGGATGGTTTTTTTAACATTGACGGGTTCTATTATTGTTGGTATTCTGATTTTTCTTCCTTATGTTTTAAAACTATTCAGATAAAATCTATTCATCATCCTGGATAATTTTTTCTGCATATTCATTTTTTGGAAAAGTAATGATTAAAAAAAGATATATTACCTTTAACCGCATCCGACCAGCCGTTTGGAAGTAGATTATGATCTGCTCCGGGATAAACATCGTATATTACCGGGATATTGTTCTTTTTAAGTTCTGCCGCTAGATTGTTTGACCACCAGACCGGAACTTCCTGATCCGAAGTTCCCTGATCTATTTCTATTGGTGCCTTAATCCATTTATAGTATAAAGGCGGAGAAAAAAGGTCGGTATTGTAATTTTTTTCAAAACCCGCGAGCGCTTTCCGAAGCGCTTTTCCTTGATCAGCCGATTCATCAGTGTAATATAAAATAGAGTAAGGAAAAGAGGCAGAAACAGGAGCCCAAAGAACTGTTGGGTAGGAAACTCCGCTTATGGCAAGAGTCGCAAGTGCTATATGTCCTCCGTTGCTGTGTCCCCAAATGCCAATTTTGTTTAGATTTGCGGTTATTCCCGGATAAGCGGTATTTAACGCGTAATTTATCGAAGGTAAAGATGCCAGAAGTGACAATGCGGTTGTATATGTTTGGAATCTGTTTTCAAAAGGGTCGGCGGATGGACTTGCAGACTGCCCGTATCCTAAGAAGTCCGGAGCAAGAGTTATAAATCCATGTTTTACAAAAACCTGCGCTGATGGTTGAGTTTCGACTCCTGGTTTGTAAGTAGCATGCGGTGCGTAACCTCTAAACATTACTATCAGGGGATAATTACCTGGTTTATTGGGAATATTGGCAAGCCCGCTTACTCTTTCCATTTCTTGACTTTTAGGAGTCTTTGGAACGGAAAAATAAAAAATTTGAGAGGTAAAATCAGCATTAGATTCAATAACTTTGCCAAGCGTTATCTGAGTTTTTTTAAACTTTGTTTTCTTTAGATTTTTAAAGGTATAGGCAAGTAAGGGTTTTGGTGCAAGGGGCTTTATATGAGGCATAAACCAATTCTTTTGGTTTAAAATATATACGCTTTCCAAAATTACTGCCGTAAAAAGAATAATACATGAAATCCCCAAAACTTTTTTCATTCTCTGTATATTTTATACCATATGGCATAGAATAGAGGGAGGAGGAATTTTTTGAAAAACTTAATAACATTTTCAGTGTTTTTTCTTTTGGGAGTTTTTATAGTAGTTTTTTTTACTGTCTTAAGAAGCGAAATAACGCTAAATAGTGTCGTAGTTTCTCCCCTTCCGTCTTCGCAATTTTCTCTCAAAGAAGCGCCGGAGAACTCCCTAGCCGGGCAAGCTGCTTTTTCTGGCAGTGTCAGTTGGCAGTCGCGCGTGGCAACAGCCTCCTCCCGGCTTAAAAAGCCTGTATTAATTCAGCAGGGGGAGTCGCTTTTAACTGGGGAGAAATCAACTGCTTCCATAAATTTTCCTAATGCCGTGAAGATCAACATATATCCAAAAACAGAAATTGATATTATCCAAACCCTTCCTGAAAATATGGTTTTTGTGCAAGCAAGCGGAAGCGCGTCTTTTAATAATAAGGGGTTTTCGCCTGTTGCTATAAGAAGTCTCGCGCTTTTGACTTATGAAAATACAGGAAACGTTAGAATAACGGTTAATACCAACTACGATACGGTTACGGTTTATGTTGAGAGCGGATCTGCTAAAATCGCCTTCGACGATTTAAGTTATACCAGTCATACGTTTTCTCTTTTCAAAGGGGACACTTATATATTTTACAGCGATACAAGGCAAGGAGGCACTCTTTAAACTATAAACTATTTTTATATGTTTCTAGCGGAGTTAGAATATTTGAATCTTCGTAGCCGAGCGCCCAAATCGCGATTCCGCCCAAATTCTCTGTATTGGCAAATTCAACTTTTGATCTGGTAGAGAGTTCATTGGGGTAAAAAGTCTGTTGATATGTGCCGGTATTTGTATTTTTATATATAAAGTATGGTTCTTGAAAAGTAGAATTAAATCGGGCACTGCAGGTGGCGCAGTTCTTTAAAAAATCAGAGACCGTTCTGGTGCTTTCAACAATCCCCGTATCCGGAATTACAGCGGATTGAATAGTATTGCCTATTGTTTCCCAAGAATATCCGTAAAAAGGAATTCCCAAGATAATCTTATTCTCTGGAATTACTTTTTTTGCTTTGTTTATCGCAGTTGCCACGTCATATTCCAAAGATACCCCCGCGCCGTAAAGAGGAGCCACAGGACCGGTTACATAAGAACCCGTATAGTGATAATCGTAACCCATAACCACAACATAATCAGCAACTGGTGCGATTTTTAAAGGATCTATGAGATCTTTTTTAATAAGATCTGTCGGGCTTATTTCGATAGTTAGAGTTCCAAGTTTATTTTTTACCAAAGATTCCTTTACCGTTTTTGCAAATGTTAGAAAGTTTTCCCGGGCGGATGATGATGCCTGCATCACACTTTCTATGTCTAGGTTTAAATCCGAAAAACCGTATTGTTTCATGATGGGAGAAACTTGAGAAACAAGCGTTTTTCCGCTTGATACGGGATTTGCCAACAGCGAATCTATAGATTCTTGACTGCCGTCGGAAATAAGAAGAGATAGAGAAATATTGCTCTGTTTTGCTTTAGCAAAAAAAGGATTTAATTTTCCGCTTTTTAGTGCGTACCATCCCGGTTCTTCTTCCTGGGGATTGGTAAGTTTCATTATGCTTCCGTTTCCGTTCACTCTTAGTCCAAAATAAGTAAGGGTTGTTATGTATGCAGAATAATCTGTTTTTGCGTGGTTTAGAAGAAAATAAGGTAGGAATCCTATGACTTGTTTTTTAGGCAAAATAGAATTTCCTTGGAGAAAAATTATATATCCGAGGACAAGCCCAGCAAGAGAACCAAAGATGGCAATAAAAATTTTTTTCATTATGATTTTTGGTGTTTAAATTCAGTATATCACGGGGATAAAAATGATATAATACAGGGATGTTTGCGGCAGAAACACTAGCCTCGAATGATTCGCCAGAAAAAGAACTATCAGATAATCTGCAAAAATTTATATTATTCTGTAATGATGTTGTAGCTAAAGATATTAGAGGCAAGAATCTGCCTTCATTTTCTTCTTTTGGAGAAAAACCGGCAGTAACCGCCCCGCAGATTCTTAAAGCCTTAAGTGATGTTAGAAATATGTATTCGGCACAACAGCCTGCTTTCTTAGATTGCGGGTCAGGAGACGGAATGGTAATGGCTTTAGCGGCTATGGCTGGATTTAAGGCGCACGGAATAGAATTAGACCCAAAGCTTGTTTCTTTATCGCGGAAACATTTACTCCGTTTTGAAACATTAGGAATCATACCTGTTGATAATCTTAAGGTTGCATATGGATCATACTATTTGCCCGATACGCCGGAACTTGAAGAAGGTTTAAATCTGGAATTGGAAAGGAGTTTTCAGCAGGAAGGCATTTTGGACACAGACAACCTTGAAGAATTTAAACGGGAACTTTTTGCTTCATACGGACGGCACAGGTTTTCAGGAAGTCCTGTAAATACTATTTTGGGGAAAAACACTAAGGCTTATCAAGAACTTGGGATATCAGCTAAGCAGATAGAAAAAGGTTTTCTGCCCTATGATGCGGTTTATCATTACTCATCGGATATTGCTTCCCCTTTCGGGTTTCTGCCTCAGATGACAAGATTATTAAAACCAGGTTCAAGGATTATTCTATTCCAAACAGGTAATTGTGAAGTTATAAAACATGAAGGATTTATAGATGAACGAACGATTCCAATATATAACCCCGAAAACAACAATGCCAATATAAGAATATTAATTAAAGTTTAGAGATAGCTAATGTTTATAAATAGGTTATATACCACTCTGCTTTGATTTTGCAACTTTTTGGTATATAATACCTACCGTAGCTTTCAAATAAGAGTTTGGGGTGATTTTACAATCAAAGCCACTCTTCAAAATCAAAGCTCCGTTAGGTATAAACCCTTACAATTTGAAAGCGGAGGGGTATACTAAATTAATGAGTAAGCATTCTTTTATTACTACTTTTTTCTTTCTTGTATTTGCTGTTATCTGTTTTGTTCTAAATCTTTCGTATCCAAAACTTACAGTCATTCCATATCTTGCCGCGATTTTTGCTCTTATTCCGTATTATCTTTCTATTGGAAAAGCATTGCTCAAAAGACAGCTCGATCTGTCCCTGCCGCCAATTATTACCATTTATCTGTTGCTGTATCTGGGAAAAGGCAATATCGCCTTAATCTTTATTTTGATTATTCTTCTTGGTCATTTGTTTAAGACCTTTATTCTGGAACGGGTAAAAGCATCTATCACAAGCATTTCAGACAAATTGCCTAAAAATGCTGTTATTAAGCTCATGGGTAAAGATAAAGAGATACTTATAAAGAATCTAAAAATAGGAGATATTCTTGTAGTAAAAAGCGGAGAACGTGTTGCAACAGACGCAACGCTTCTGATTGACGAAGCGCTTCTCGATGAATCAGTAGTAACCGGTGAGTCAAAACCAATTATAAAAAAAATCGGCGACAAAATTCTTGCCGGTTCAGTTAATGCAGGTAATTATTTTGAAGCAAAAGCTATATCAACTGCCGACCGCTCAACGCTTTTTCAAATCCAACGCTTAGTAAGTGATGCCCAGAATCAAAAAGCGCCGTTAGCACATGTTGTGAGTCAATATGCATGGATAACAACGGCTTTTTCAGCTTGCGGTGTTGTTATTATTTTCCTTCTTACTCATGATATTGTGAAAGCTTTATCTTTCTGGATTGCGGTTGTTCCTGTTATTTTTGCTATTATCGTGCCAGTCGCAACAACAATTGGTATTACCATACTGGCGAAATCAGGTATTTTGGTAAAAAGCAGTCCGTCTCTTGAGAATCTGACGAAAGCGAATACCTTTTTGTTTGATAAAACAGGAACAATTACGCAGGGAACACCGGAAGTAGAAGACATTCTTGTGGCAAAAGAAAACAAAGATATAATCCTTCAGCTTGCCGCAAGTATAGAACAGTATGCCAATCATCCCCTGTCGATTCCAATACTTGATGAGGCAAAGAAACAACAAGTAAAACTTTTATTGCTTACTCATGTGAAGACTTTTACCGGAAAGGGACTGACTGCGCTATATAATAAAGAATCAGTCTTTGTTGGAAATGTATCACTTCTTAAGGATCAAGGAATAATATTGACAAAAGATATCACTACTCAAGTTGAAGAATGGGAAAAAAAGGGTGCTACGCCTGTTTTTGTTGGAAAACAATCAACTTTGCTTGGTGTTATTTTTCTCCTTGATAAATTACGGCCCGAAGCGCCGGCATTATTTGACTCTCTTTCTCAACAAAAGTATGAAACAGTTATTGTTACGGGAGATAAGAAAGAAGTTGCGGAAACAATTGCTGAAAAACTTAACCACGCCTCATATATTGCTGATGTAAAACCAGAAGGAAAGGTAGCAGAAGTAGATAAAAAAGTGAAAGAAGGCAGAAATGTAGTTATGGTTGGTGATGGGATTAATGATGCTCCTGCGCTCGCAAAGGCAAATGTCGGCATAGCGATGGGAGGACGAGGAGTTGATTTAACTCTCAATGCGGCAGATATTGTGTTACTTAATAACAACATCGCTTCCTTGCCCCAGATGATTTATACTGCAAAAGAGACATTTCGCATTATTAAGCAAGATGTTATAATTGCAACGATAATCCATTTTTTTGCTGCGGTTCTTGTTATTATCGGCAGTATAAGCCTTATCCAAACAGCGTTTATTCACGAAATATCGTCGGTTCTTGTTTTGCTCAATACAATACGGCTTTTTCGGGTCAAAAATAAGTGATCATTATATGTATAAAGTAAATTATGGAAAATAGGACTATTGCTCATTGGTTAACTCGTGATGCGTTTTTACTCTCGCTCTCTGCCTTTTTTGCCGATTTAGGGTATCAGGCAGTTATGGCGTTATTTCCTCTATTTTTAGTTATACAGCTTCATCAATCGGTCTTTGTATACGGAATAGTAACAGGTATAAGTTTTGGTATTGGATCATTTTTTGCCTATCTTGGCGGTAAAGCAGGAGACAGGTTTAATAAGAAGAGAATAGTAATTATCGGTAACTTGTTTATTCCTCTTATGTCGCTTGCAGGATTGTATGTAAATGTCTGGTCCGCCGGTATTTTATTTATTCTTGGTTGGTGGGCTAGGTATTTTCGTACTCCTGCCAGACGGGCATTGCTTGTTGAAGTATCGCCTCCGGAACATCGTTCAAAGATATTTGGATTTATGCACGCTATGGACATAGGCGGAGGGATGCTCGCCGTGTTATACGCATTACTGTTTCTTTTTCTAAAAGTACCAATTAACAGGATACTTTTTCTAACTGCTATTCCGCTTTTAATTTCAACCAGCGTTCTATTCTTTGTTACTCAGGAGAAAAAATATGCCACCGCGTCATCGATAAAAGATCAGCAAGTTAAGAGCAAAAAGAAACATGTTTTTTCAAATGGTACATTTATTGCTCTTCTTATTGCGGCAACACTTTATGGTTTTAGTTTCTATAATCTTGGGTTTCCGATTCTTACTGTTGCGAAGGAAGCAAAAAGTGCCATATACGGAGTATTAACTTATGCGGTTTATTTAGGAATATCTGCAATAAGCGGATATGTTATTGGATCAATACGGTTAAAACCGCTCAAAGCTCTTTGGGAGTTTGGGTATTTGCCATCGGCGCTTGCCTCACTCGCTATTGGGTTAACCTATCTTTTTCATCTCTCAATCCCAACTTATTATTTGGCTGTTGCTGTTTTAGGTGCGGGTATGGGTGCAGTTGAAACGTATGAACCAACGTTAACTTCGGTTCTTGTAAACTCACAAAGTCTATCAACCGGTATGGGGTGGCTTAGCGTTTCACGGAGTATTGGTCAATTTCTTTCTAATATCATTATGGGTTTTCTATTTACATTCGGTGAGTTTAATTCTTATTTTTATGCTTTCGTTGCTTCACTGTTGGCAACGATTGTACTTTTTATGGCGCAGAGGAGATATAAATCAGAGCGCGTGCATATGTCCTAAAATTGTTGTATACCACTCCGCAATCATTTTGCAAAAATTATATACCTACGCCCCGTCGCTAACATAGCTATGGCGGCGTGCGACCGTAGCTTTCAAAATGACTATTAATCTGCTATAGTAGACTAATTATAACAAGAATGATTGCTTCGTTAGGTATTATGGCACTTCGCCTATTGGCTACGAGGCCATAAAGACTTCGTAGCTGAAAGCGGAGAGTCTTTATACTTATTTGCATTTTGAAAGCAGAGGGGTATATAATTTTTACTGGACAAAATGGATAAAACAAAAGTTATTATTACTCTTAATCCTGAAACTACAGCATTAGTTCTTATTGATCTTCAGCAAGGAATTGCCGCTATGCCAACAGAACCGTTAACAGCAGACAAAGTCGTTAAAAACGCGCAAAGACTTACGGAAGCTTTTCATAAAGTTAAAGCCCAAGTTATTCTAGTTCGCGTTGCAGGTGCGCCAGACGGAAAAGATATGCTGCGTCCTGAGGCGGATGAACCGATCATGCGAAGAGGCGAGATGCCTAAAGATTGGGCAAATATAGTTTTACAGCTCACGCCGAAAGAAAATGATCTTTTAATTACCAAACGCCAATGGGGCGCATTTTATGGCACAGAGCTTGATTTGGAGCTTAGAAGACGGAAAATTACAACGTTGGTTTTGGGTGGAATAGCAACTAATTTTGGTGTTGAATCAACAGCAAGGGATGCATACGAAAGGGGATATAATTTAATTTTTGCCTCCGATGCAATGGCCGCCCGAACGTCAGCGGATCATGACTTTGCCCTTACTCGAATTTTTCCTAGAATAGGCAGGATACGTCAAACAGAAGAAATTATTAAAGCACTGCATGAATAAATATTTCTGATTTCGACCTCGATAATCTAATCATTTGATGTGTGACCTCACCGCACTTTCTTTTGAACCGCTACTCATCATCTGGTTGATCAACTTAATGGACAAATATCATAAAACTAGGAGCAATTAATTAAGTTGGATATTGACATCTTTGGTTAAGTTTAGTATAATTTAGACATGAACAGCACTACAATTACTGCAAAAGCATATACCCCCGAACAGGTTGCTGAAATACTTCAGCTCTCTAAGAATACCATATACGATTTAATTTCTCGTGGAGAAATTGTTGCTAAAAAAATTGGTAAAGTATATCGAATTCCCGCAAGTTCTATATCCTTTGTTTTTACAGGACTTGATTATGATTTGTATAAAGCAGAAAAAGAAGACTTAAAAGAATTGTCTCGTATTCAAGAAGAAATTGGAAAAATTAGAGTTCAATTATAACTATGCCTCTGAAAGTGTTCGTAGATTCAGACGTTATTATCTCTTCTCTCATTTCATCTATAGGCGCAGCTTTTTTATTACTTAATCAAACAGATGGATTGGAACTCTATATTTCCAATATTTCTCTAAAGGAACTAGGAATAGTGGTAGAACGATTAGGACTTAGTGAAAAAGAGTTGAATAATCTTATTAAAAAACATTTTTCGATAGTACAACTTAAAGATCCAATAACTACAATAAAATCAAAATTTACAGAATATGTTTTAGACATTGACGATGCGCATATCGTTGCTGGTGCCCAAGAAGCAAATGCACAATTTCTTATATCCTACAATACCAAACATTTTAAAGCAGATAAATTAAAAGAAAAATTTAACATTATCTTAACTACCCCAGCAAACCTTCTTCAATATTTACGCAGTATATAAAAAGTCAGAGTGACCGGTACCCCGTATAATAGACAATAAGTCTCTACATAATTCATACTGAAAAGAAGAAACGAATATACCCGATAGAAGTAGATCTGAGGTTGGTATTCAGTTATGGATAACGTAGAATACTATTTAAAGTTAAAGCACTTGGAAGAATTGATCTTTGGAACCCCTAAATTGGAGGACTGTATCGCTCTAAACGAGCTATTTAAGAGGGATCGCTCCCAGTTTGTGACCCCACGGGGATTTGAACCCCGGTTGCCAGGATGAGAACCTGGCGTCCTAGGCCTCTAGACGATGGGGTCTTGATATCTCTATTATACTGCTTTATTTGTCAATTATAAAATATGTTATTTGTGATATATTATTTGCGTTTGTTAAGATATGAAATTTCTAGTATAATTTTCGTGTGAATAAGATCTATTTGTCTGTTGTTATACCTTCTTATGATGAAATGGCTAATCTCCAAAAAGGCGTTCTGAAAGAAATTGCTCACTTTCTCAGTAAAAAAAGCTACAAATACGAAATTATTATAGTGGATGATGGTTCAAC
This sequence comes from bacterium, assembly GCA_021852095.1. GTDB lineage: Bacteria > Patescibacteriota > Microgenomatia > Levybacterales > UBA12049 > JAMCTM01. The sequence goes on from JAJZOC010000011.1 coordinate 10,600, forward strand.
AGATGGAAGTAAGGAATTCACTAAACATTTTATAGATGATAATCCCGTGTTTAGGCTTATTGAAAGTTCGCATCTTGGAAAAGCTGGAGCGGTAACTAAAGGTATGCTTTCAGCAAAAGGAGAATATATATTATTTGCGGATATGGATCAGGCAACGCCAATAGAAGAGTTAGACAATCTTCTTCCGTATTTTAATAAGGGATACGATATTGTTATCGGTTCGAGACAATCTAAAAGAAGAGGAGCGCCTTGGACAAGATTAATAATGGCAAAGAGTATGATTATTCTAAGAAGTTTAATAGTAGGACTGAATAACGTATCCGATACTCAATGCGGTTTTAAAGTTTTTAGACACAACACTGCAGAATTAATTTTTACAAAGATTAACAATTTACATCATGGATTCGCAAAAGTCAGCGGGTCCAATGTTTCCGCGGGTTTTGATGTAGAACTTCTCTATATGGCACAAAAAATGGGATATAAAATTAAGGAAGTTTATGTTGATTGGCGGTATGTAGAAACTAGAAGAGTAAGTCCATTAAAGGATTCCATAGAAGGGTTAATGGGTTTATTCAAGATAAAGCTTAATAGCTTAAAGGGTCTATATGATTAATCGGATAATGGAAATTAAAAATAGGATATCTGGTTTTAAATTACTGGTTGGTTCATACTCACTTGTCATTATCGGTTTATTTATTTATTCTTTTACTCAAGTTGATTTGGATTTAACCCTGAGCCGTTGGTCTGTCTGGCAGGTTGCGGAAAAGTTTTTTCAGCACATAGGTTATTTTAACAGACCCTTGTCTACGGCATTCTATATTATTATTCTCGTACTGCTGTGTTTATTTTATATATTATTCTTATATTATGCCGCTTCGAAAAAGCTTACGAAGCGGGGGGTTTGGACTCTTGTTATTTTTATGACAATTGTTTTAGCCTTTTCTTATAATGCTTTTTCCTATGATTTATTTAATTATATCTTTGATGCGAGAATTATAACGCATTATCATCAAAACCCATATTTTCATAAGGCTCTTGATTATCCGGGCGATCCTATGTTGTCATTTATGCACTGGACTCATAGGACTTATCCGTACGGTCCTTTTTGGCTTTTCTTAACGGTTCCTCTTTCATTTTTGGGTTTTGGTTTTTTTCTTCCTACTTTTTTTCTTTTTAAATTCCTTATGGCGGCAAGTTTCCTCTTGTCAAACTTTCTTATAGAGAAAATATCCGAAAAAGCAAAAACTGCAGATTCTTTATTCGCGCTTGTATTTTTTGCTTTTAATCCGTTAGTTATAATTGAGTCGCTGGTATCTGCCCATAACGATATTGTTATGATGTCTTTTGCACTTTTATCAATTTATTTGCTGTTGCAATCTAAGCGGGTTTTTTCTTTTTTATCGCTTTTTTTATCTATTGCCTTAAAGTTTGCTACGGCTTTTATTTTGCCAATTTATATTCTGGCTATAATTTCAGGACGGAGAGGAAAAAGTTTTTGGAATATATGTTTTATTGCTATGTCTATTTTAATGTCTATGGCAGTCGTTGTTGCTTCGGAAAGAACTAATTTTCAACCCTGGTATTTATTGTACGTTTTTCCATTTATATCGCTTATTTCCAATTCGTATTTTATTATTATCTTTTCCGTTACAGCCTCTTTTGTTTTCCTTTTAGAATACGTGCCTTTCTTGTATCTGGGGAATTGGAATCCTCCGGTGCCATCCATTCTTTTATCATTGACATATATAGGTGTTGGAATGTCTGTTCTATTTACTTTTATTTGGTTTATAATTAAGATAAAATTAAAAAAGGAATGAAATATTTTAAAAAATACAAAATTGAATTACTGGCTTTCATACTTTTATCTGTATTCTACTTTTTCCTGCGTCTATATCGTCTTTCGTATCTGCCTATTTTTACGGATGAGGCAATTTATATGCGTTGGAGTCAGATAGCCCTTCATGATTCCAGCTGGCGTTTTATCTCCTTGACGGATGGTAAACAGCCTCTTTTTATTTGGCTAACTATGATTTACATGAGATTTATAAAAGATCCTCTTTTAGCAGGCAGGCTTGTTTCGGTCTCCTCGGGTTTTTTTACAATGATCGGGATGTTTTTTCTGACATATGAACTCTTTAAAAATAAAAAAATAGCTTTTATTTGTTGTCTTTTATACATCTTTTATCCTTTTGCTCAGGTTTATGATCGGATGGCCTTAATGGATGGTATGGTTGGAACATTTGCCGTTTGGATCCTTTATTTTTCTATATTGCTTATTAGAAATCTTCGGCTTGATATTGCTTATACTTTGGGTTTTGTCATGGGTGCCGGTATACTCACTAAATCGGATAATTTTCTAAGCATTTATCTTTTGCCCTTAACATTAATCTTTTTTCCTCTTAAGAAAAGACCGCGCCTGGTCTATTTTTTTAAATGGGCGGGTTTGGTTCTTTTTGCTGTTATAATTTCTCAGGTTTTTTACGCGGTATTAAGATTATCTCCTTTTTACGGAGTAATTTCCGAAAAGAATAATAATTTTGTTTACCCTTTATATAAATGGCTTGATCACCCTTTCACGTTTTTTATTGGTAATTTTAAGGGTATGACAGAATGGCTTTTTGAGTATTTAAAATTGCCATATATTATTCTAATATTGGGTTCATTATTTTCTTTGCTTAAACAGCCAAAGGAAAAAATCTTATTATTTTTGTATTTCATAGCGCCTTTTACCGCTCTTGCCCTTTTCGGGCGAATACTTTTTCCAAGATTTATATATTTTATGAGTTTGTTTCTTATTCCTCTTGCCGCTTGGTTTCTGTTTTATCTGGCAGAATTTATTAATAAAAGGTTTAATTTCGCTACAAAGACAAAAACAAATGCTTTACTGGCGGTTGTAATTATAATTTTTGTTGTGTATCCCGCTTTTGTTTCTTTTCAATTTGCCAAAGATCCAATTACAGCTCCTATTGCTCATGCAGATAGTAATCAATATGTTAATAACTGGACTGCCGGATGGGGGGTTAGGGAAAGTATTGCTTTTTTTGCAAAACAAGCAAAAAACCGTAAAATATTTATTGCGACAGAAGGAACTTTTGGTCTTCTTCCTGAATCATTTGAGCTTTATCTTGTAAATAATCCCAATGTAACAATAAAAGGTATATGGCCGATAAAAGACACGGTTCCCCAAGAGGTCGTAAACGCAAGTAAAAAGATGGAAACTTATTTCGTTTTTTACCAACCATGTTCCTCGTGCAAATATCCAGGAACAGCTCCTATTTCGTGGAGAAACCTACAGTTAATATATAGATATCAGCTCAATCCTCTTAAAAAGAGTTATTTCTCAATTTATAAAGTTAATCTGTAAGAGAAAAATTATATATGAAAAATAAGAGTTTATTTATGCTCTTAGTTGTTTTCTTAGCGACATTATTCTTGCACTTTTATAAACTAACCAGTATACCTTCGGGACTTAATCAAGATGAGACATCAATAGGTTACAATGCATATTCTGTTTTGACAACCGGTAAAGACGAGTACGGGAAGAGTTATCCTATTTATTTTAAGTCCTTTGGAGACGAGAAACTTCCCGTATATATTTATCAATATCCAACAAGAGATGAGGCATATGTTGTTAAAGAATTTTAATAAATTAAAAATATTATCTATTATAGTTTTTATTCTTGTTTTAATTCCTGCGATATTTTCGCTTCTTCATAATGGCTTTTTCGTTAGCGATGATGGTAATTGGATGGTTATACGTTTCTCCGCGTTTTATGAAGTTCTCCGCCACGGTCAATTTCCTGTGCGTTTTTTAACAAGATTAAACAATGGTTATGGTTATCCTGTTGCGGATTTTCTTTATCCTCTTTTTATGTATATTGGAGTGCCGATTCATGTTATCGGTTTTAATTTTGTCAACACAATCAAAATTATTTTTGGAATAAGCTTGATTTCTTCTTCAATATTTTGTTTTCTATGGCTTAGAAGGTTATTTGATAACTTATCATCATTTATTGGTTCATTAGTATATCTTTATTTTCCATATCATCTATGGGATGTTTACAAGAGAGGATCTATAGGCGAAGTTTTGGCTTTGGCTGTTGTTCCCTTTATTCTGTGGCAAATCGAAAGAAAGAGTTTTGTGTTGTCTGCTGTAGGGATTTCTTTGTTAATCCTTTCCCATAATACCTTGGCGCTTTTATTCACGACCGTAATTGTTTTCTATATGCTAATTAATGTTACCTTATCGTCAAATAAAAAAAATATTATTTACCAGTATATTAATATATTAGTGTTGGGTTTTCTTGGTTCCGCATTTTTTTGGCTCCCTGCACTTTACGATCTCCAATATACAGTTTTTCTAAAAACACAAGTATCAAACTGGGATAAATATTTCTCTGGTTTAAGACTAATCGGCTTGTCGACCATAGTCATATTGGTGTTAACTGTTTTATTAATTATTAATGGAAAAGTAAAGATAAAAAGACATAGATTAACGATGCTATTTTTTATAGTCGGCGGTTTGTCGATTTTTCTTTCTATCTCTAAAAGTTATTTTATATGGCAATTATTGCCGGTTTCTTTTATACAATTTCCGTTTAGGTTTCTGTCAATAACAGTTCTTTGCGTATCTTTTTTGGCGGCATGCATTATCTCTCTTTTTTCAATAAAGAAAAAAATATTGATTTCCGTTTTTATTTTAGCTATAGTCTTCATTTCTTCTTGGAGTTTTTTATTTCCCAAAAAATATCAATATTTTCCAGATAGTTATTATTCAACCAATCAAGATACAACCACTGTTAAAAACGAGTATATGCCAAAATGGGTAAAAAACGTTCCCCAGACAATGCCAGCTAATAAGGCAGAGGTAGTAGGAGGAAAAGGGAAAATTAACATAATTAATATGTCTGTAAATAAAATAATAATGCAGGTCTATTTACACACCAAGAGAACGATCCAGGTTAATATGATATATTTTCCTGGTTGGATAATATATGCAGACGGGAGGAAAGTAAAAATTGATTATAATGTCAATGGACTTATAAGATTTGATATTCCTTCAGGTAATCATACGATTCTATTAGAGTTTGAAGAAACTCGGCTTAGACTACTTGCAGATATTATTTCATTTTTAACTTTATTAGTTATGTTTACTTTGTTTGTTAAAAAAATATTTAAAAAAGTATGAGACTTATAAAAATAATTATTCCGATTGCAATAGTTGTTGTTTTATCCGTTTTTGGTTTATTGCCGCTTTTTCACTCTGGTTTTTTTCCGATTCACGACAATGAGCAAGTAGGCAGATTATATGAGCTAAGTAAAGCGATTTTTTCCGGCCAAATTCCTCCCAGACTTGCTCCTGATTTGGGGTTTGGCTACGACTATCCTCTCTGGAATTTTTATCCGCCGCTGGTGTATTATGTCGCGTTTTTGTTTCACCTGTTGGGGTTTAACTATATAAATTCCATAAAACTTATGGTTGGGATAGGCTTTGTTGGTGCGGGGATGAGTATGTATCTGTTTTCCAAGGAATATTTGCCAAAAACGGGTGCATTGGTAAGTTCGATTGCCTACCTTTATATTCCTTACCACTCTGTAGATTTGTATGTGCGGGGAGATTTGCCTGAATTTTGGTCGTTTATTTTTGTGCCGCTTTTGTTTTGGGTTTTTCTTAAAATTCAGAAAACAGGAAAGGGTAAATATGTAATCTTAACAGGGATTCTTACTGCTCTTTTTCTCCTGACGCACGATCTTATTGCGATGATGAGTAGTGTATTTTTGGGGATATTCATCATCTACTTGTGGTTTAACGCTAAAGACAAAAAGATATTTATTAGAAACGCTGTTTTAGGCGGAGTTTTAGGCTTTTTGCTTTCTGCTTATTTTTGGCTGCCTTCAATTTTAGAGAAAAAATATACAATGGTAAATTTATTAACAGAACAGTTGGCTAATTATGGTTTGCATTTTGTTTGTATCAGGCAGTTTTTAAACTCTCCCTGGGGATATGGCGGATCAATTCTTGGATGCGATGACGGATTATCATTTCAGGTTGGTCATGTTCAGCTTATACTGCTTGCCGTAGTCATTTTGTTATTTATAATAAAATTCATCAAAACCAGAAACCTTCCCGCCGGAATTTTCGTCTTGTTCTTCTTAATGTTTTCGTTTTCTCTTTTCCTGCAGATAACCTATTCAAAGTTTTTGTGGGATAGAATCCAGCCGTTTTGGTATATTCAGTTTCCCTGGCGTTTTTTGATTTTTTCTGATTTTACAATTAGTTTTTTAATTGGTTTTATTTTTTTGTTTGTTAAAAATACAAAGCTTTATGCAGCAATTGCTATTGTGAGTATAGTTTCTTTATTATACTTTAATCTTGGTTATTTTAAGCCCCAAAGTTACCTAAATGTTACAGATAATTATTATACTAATAATTACTTTCTGCGTTTTGTAACAAGTAATATGTCTTTTGAATATGTGCCTAAGGGGATAGCAACAATTACCTCATCTATAGGTAATACAATACCGGCTATAAATAAGAATGAAATTGCAAAAAGTGCTTATACGGTTATTAATGGAAATATGAAAGTGAAAATTTTACAAAATAAGCCTCAGCAAAAAAAATTCTTGATAAACGTAAGCACAAAAGGAGTGTTTCAAATTAATGTTTTTTCTTTTCCTGGCTGGAAAGTATATTTAAATAAGAAATCGATTAACTTTAGCGACAATAATAAATTAAAGTTAATCAGGATAAATATTCCTCGCGGTAAATACATAGTAAATGCGGTATTTGAAGAAACTTTTATTAGAAAATTAGGAGATTATGTTTCGCTTGCTAGTTTTGCTTTAATTTTGTTAATTATTTTAGTAAAATTAAAGTTAAAATACGACAGACATAGATATGCAGTATAATAAAGTCGACTCCTTGTCTATATTTTTTCCTTTTTGGAATGAAGAGAAAAATATAAGAAACGTTATAAAAAAGGCAATATCAGTTTCTGATAAATATGCCAAAAAGTGGGAAATAATAATAGTAGATGACGGATCAACAGATAATACGCTTAACATAGCAAAAGAAATTGCTCGGGACGACAAACATGTTGTGGTGGTATCTCATAAACCTAATAGAGGATATGGAGCGGCATTAAAAGAGGGATTTGCCAAAGCAAAATACAACTTGGTAGTTTTTACAGATGGAGACAATCAATTTGATTTTTCCGAACTTCCTAAATTTTTAGACAATATAGATAAAGCAGATATGGTTATAGGCTATAGAAAAAAAAGACTCGATCAGCCTGTTCGGCATATATTGATGAGTCTTTTAAAGGTTTGGGATTTTGTTTTTTTTGGTTTTTATTTTAGGGATATAGATTGCGGATTTAAGCTTTTTAGAAAAGACTCGATAAGTAAGATAATGCCTTTGAGATCTGAAGGCGCAATGATAACAACCGAAATTTTAGCAAAAGCCAAAAGGGCAGGGTTAAGGATAAAGCAAGTTGAGGTTAGTCATTATTCAAGAGTATATGGTAACCAAAGCGGAGGAAATCCAAGGGTAATTTTGAGGGCAATTAAAGAGAGCTTTATATTCCGGAAAGATTTAGATAATGCTTATGGAAGACGCTGATATTTCAATTATTACAAAAAAATCGATAAAAGGTATATCGATATATATATCCCGAAGTTTATTTATTCAGTTGATAAACTTTTTTACCAATTTTACTTTAACCATTCTTTTGTCTCCTGCCGCATTTGGAGTGTTTTTTATAGTTTCTTCGATCAACCAGATACTTTCTTATTTTTCTGATATCGGTCTTTCGGGTGCTCTTATTCAAAAGAGAGAGAAGGTAGAATTAATAGAGCTTAGAACAA
>JAJZOC010000056.1 GCA_021852095.1 bacterium
TGTCTGTTTTAATAAATTGTCTTAGATAAAAAAGCGGTAACAGGGATAATTATAAAACCTAACCAGATAGGAACAGTAATTGAGTCTCTAGCCGTTGCTCAAGTCGCTCATCAAACAGGACTAAAAATAATAGTTTCTCACCGAAGCGGAGAAACAAATGATGATTTTATTGCAGATTTTGCCGTTGCTATCTCTGCGGATTATGTAAAATTCGGCGCGCCTGCACGCGGCGAAAGAGTGGCAAAATACAATAGATTACTACATATAGAATCTCTGTTTGAAACAATTTAATATGTATTTAATACTTGTTCGGCATGGTTATTCAGAATACAACATAAAAGGATTATGGACTGGCTGGAGGAATCCAAGCTTAACACCAGAGGGCGAAAAAGAAGCAGAAAAAGCCGGCCGGACGCTTCGGGATATTCCTCTCTCCATTGGATTTACTTCGCCGCTCATTCGTCACAAAGAAACCCTTGAGATTATTAAAAAAATACTTGGTAATGAAACTATGCCGATTATTATTTCCGATTGTTTAAAAGAACGAAATTACGGCGATTATACCGGAAAAAATAAATGGGAAATGGAAAAAAAATTGGGAAAAGAAAAATTTATGGATCTTCGCCGCGGTTGGGATTATCCTATTCCAAACGGCGAGTCGCTTAAGGATGTATACGAACGAGTTGTCGGATATTATAAGGTAAACATTTTTCCAAAGCTTATGGATAATCAAAACGTCATCATTTCTTCTTCAGGAAATGCGCTTCGTTCGCTCGTAAAATTTCTCGAGCATATTTCAGACGAAAATATAGTTAATTTAGAAATTGCCCCGGGAGAAGTGTATGTTTATACATTTAATTCAAAAGGGGAAATAATCAAAAAAGAAATCCGAAACTCCCACCCCAATACAGTCTAAAATTTCTAAGAAGTAACCTTATCTTTCAAATTAAATAGAATAACAAATTCTCCTTTCGGGATAACCTTTTTGAAATGTACGAGTAAGGATGAAATTTTTTCTCGGCGAACTTCCTCGTGAATCTTTGTCAGCTCGCGGGCTACAACAATATCTATATCTCCAAAAACTGCTTTAATTTCGTCTAGTGTTTTTAAAAGTTTATGCGGAGCTTCAAATAGAATAATCGTTGCTTTAATGATATTAATCACAGAAGCAATATCCATTAAAAACTTTTTTCTATGACCTGGCTTCCTCGGAGGATAACCTAAGAACAAAAATTTATCCGTTGGTAAACCCGACAATGTAAGACCGGTTATTACAGATGATGGGCCGGGAATTACTTCCACTTTTATACCCTCTTTAATACATTCCCTGACTAATTTAAACCCAGGATCGGAAATCATCGGAGTACCCGCATCCGACACCAAAGCAATCTTTAATTCATCTTTTTTTAATGCCGAAATTATTTCAGGAATTCTATGTAGTTCATTTTGTTCATAATAAGAAATCAAACGCGGTTTTCTTATTGAATTATTGACAGTATTTGTACTATTTGAGATTTGTATAATTTCACCAAGAAGTATACCTGTTTTTCTCGTATCTTCACAGGCTATAACATCAACGGTCATTAAGATTCTCATGGCGCGCAGAGTTATGTCTTGCAAATTACCTATCGGTGTTGATACAATATATAAGATTCCCATTTTTTATGCTTACTCAATTAACAGGACTTATTATACATCTTATTCAAACCACAGGCTATGGCGGCATATTCATTTTGATGACAATGGAATCCGCGCTTCTGCCTATCCCATCCGAAATAGTTATGACTTTCTCTGGATTTCTTGCCGGTCGCGGAGAGTTGTCGTTTTTATTGGTTGTTATTGCGGGAACCTTTGGAAATCTTATGGGTTCTCTAATCGGATATGCCATTGGATACTTTTTGGAAGAAACGGTAATTGTTTCATTTATCGAAAATCACGGAAAGCTTCTTTTATTGTCAAGACATGACTATGATAAATCCATTGGTTGGCTGAAAAAATATGGAGACAGAGTTGTATTTTTCTCAAGACTTCTGCCCGGAGTCAGAACATTTATATCTCTTCCGGCGGGTTTGTCGGAAATGAATTTAAAAAAATTTTCATTCTATACTCTCCTGGGATCTTTGTTTTGGTCTTTTGTCTTAACCTATATCGGGTTTTATCTTGGCGCAAAATGGAAGAGCATAGATGTCTATTTTAGAAAATTCGAGTTAATAATAGCTGTAATCTTACTCGGCCTTTTTGTTTTCTATTTAAGCCATAAATTAAAGAAAAAAACCGCTTAGGTTTCCTAGCGTACGCCTAATACTTCTCCTTTATATGCAAGGCTTTTCTGTCTAATAATAACTTGTCTCTGTCCATTTTCAACATTACCTGCTTTACCTGTATTTAATCCATAATTATCCATTGCTATTTGCTGGGCTAAAGGTACGCCTGCTTCGGGCATAAAAATTGCAAACCCAGCCCCCATATTAAAGTTACCATACATTTCAGCATCATCGTTTCCTGATTGTTCTTGAATAAATCTGAATACAGGTTGTGGTTCTGGAACTTTATCAATTATATAGCTTAGATCTCTATTTGCTCTCATTAATTTTCTCCAACCATGTCCTGTTATGTTCACCATATAATGGATATCGATTCCTGCCTCGAATAAATCTCTTATTAATCCTGCATAAATATAGGTTGGGGTAAGTAATGATTCTCCGTAACTTTTCCCATCAGATAATAAAGTCGCATATCCGTCTGGCAGTCGTGATGCTATAGCTCTTACAAGTGTCAATCCATTTGCGTGAATCCCACTGCTTTCAACTAAAAAAATTGCATCTCCCCGGGTTAATTTATCTCCAAGCGTTAATCGTTCTTTTGGTTTTACGATTCCTATAGCTGAACCCGAAAGATCAATTGTGTCTGGTTCTATAATTCCTTTAAGCGTGGGTGTTTCTCCGCCTCCCCAAACAGCGCCTGCCATGTTGGTTGCTTTTGCCCAACCTTCAACCAAATCCCTGGATCGCTCTTCGTCCGCAAACCAGTCAGAATTTCCAACTGCAAAATAAGCATTAACAGCTTGTGGATCTGCACCCACAACAATCAAATCATTTACAATCATTGCTACTGTATCTTGAGCAATAGCATCGTAGTAGGTTCTGCCTGTTATTTTTCTTGTTTCATCCGCAACTTTATTTTTTGTTCCCAATCCTTCTATTACAAAAGCTCTGTAACCATCTTGCTCCTCCCAAACATAAGCAGATTCACCACGACTTGCTTCTACTTCTTTCATGTCAAACCGTTCAAGATTTCCCGAAGTAGCCCTAGCTCGTAATTGAGCTAACCTTTTTAGTGGATCCATGGCATCATAATTAACACCGGTTGAAGCGTATGTCATGGATGTTTCGTTTGGAGATACGGGCGATGCGGGTTGTCTTTCGCCTAACATATTTACTCGTTTCTGCAAAAAATATAAAGAGAATTAAACTTCCTGAAATTTTCTCACTAGTCCTACGACTTTTCCCTGAATCATGATATTGCGGGGATAAATCGGATCCATGTTTTTATTGGCAGGCATTAGGACAACCTTTCCGGCGTCATCTTTATAGAATCTTTTAAGAGTAGCAAGCATATCATCAACCATGGCTATAACAATTTCTCCGTTAGAAGCTTCGCTAGTTCTTTCGACCACAACATAATCCCCATCCAATATCCCATCTTCAATCATAGAGCCCCTTCTACAATACACGCGTTAATTCGTACCTTAGTAGATAAAGGATACATACAGAA
>JAJZOC010000031.1 GCA_021852095.1 bacterium
GTTTTGGTTTTGGTCGGTTTTGGCTTTGGTTATTGACTATAAGTAACGTGCAGATCTTTTTCAGTTTTATTTCCTGCGGCATCGGCCGTTATTACTTTTATCTGATTATCGCCATCGGCTCTTTCTTGAAATAAATTATCGTTATAAAAATATGATTCGGTCGAGACTGAAAAGAAAAATTGAAAGACAAAGCAGAGCAAATCTTTTCCTAAGTATTTTTGGGGTTATAATTATATTAATTTTCGCCTTAAAATTCGGTATCCCTATGTTGATAAATTTCAGCCTGCTTATGGAAGCAGCTAGGGCTCACAAGGGAACAAAAACACCTCAAAAACAAACAGTGTTTGTATCTTCTCCGATAATGAATCCTATTCCCTACGCGACAAACAGCGCAACTATATCTATATCGGGAACCGCTACTTCCGGTGATAATGTAAAATTATATATTAATAACGAACTTATATCTCAGACTGTACCCAAGAAAAGTGGTACGTTTATCTTTAATAACGTTACCCTTAATCAAGGAGAAAATACGGTAGAAACAAAAGCGGAAATAAATAACAGCCAAAGCGATTTTTCTCAAGCAGAAGTCATAACCTACGATAATAAAACTCCCTCCCTCTCTATAGACAGCCCAACCGACGGACAGTCTTTCTCAAAAGATGAAAACCCTATTCTAGTTAAAGGCAAAACCGACCCGGGGGATAACGTTACAGTAAACGGATTTTGGGCAATAGTCGAAAATGACGGAACTTTTTCCTATCGGCTTACGCTTACCAATGGAGATAATCAGATAAAAGTAATAACGGCCGATGCCGCAGGAAATAAAACTGAAAAAGATCTGCACGTTACTTATAGTCAATAACCAAAGCCAAAACCGACCAAAACCAAAACATTATTGCCGGATAAAAAAGGCTGTTAATAAATAAACTATCAAATAAAAGCGCTGTAAAAGAAGAAAAAATCGCAAAGATAAATACCGAGGATTTTTTTTTGCCTTCGTTATAAATAAGTTTTAAAATCTGTATCCAAAGATAAACATATGCAAAGAATCCTAGAATACCGGTTGTTGCCATCGTAAATAGAAAACTATTGTCTGTACCTGCTCCAGCATGTGAAATTTGCCAATTTTGACGGCCAAGAAATCCGTGTGTATTTTGCGCATAGCGATAGGCGTCGAATCCGACACCAAAAATAGGATTTGAAGATATAATTGTCAATACTTCATTGACGGATATTATTCTTGCCCTTGACGAAGTAATCCTTAACAAATTTGTTCCTTCGCTTTTTTTGCCAAGAAACAAGACTACAATTACCGCAAAAACAAGAAAAGTTATTGTTCCCAGGAATAACTTTTTATTACGAAAAAAAAGTAGATAAAACAAGATCAATCCAATCACCAACATAGCATAGGCGCTTCTTGAATAAGTAAGTATAACTGTCAAAAAAGAAAGAAGTAAAAGAAAAAACATTGCCAAAGAACTATTTTTACTCTTTTTATAAAGTGTCATTCCCATCCCCAATACAAAAAAGGAAAATAATACAAGAAATGCTCCCATAAAATTAGGATCAAGAAAACTGCCAAACAATCTATAGAGATGAGGATCCCAACCCAAATAATAAAGATTTCTCAAATTAGTGTAAAAAATATACTGAACTAAACCAACAATTATCAAAACTGCTCCTTCCAAAATAAACAAATATGACAATTTTTTTTTAAAACTAATGTCAAATTCAATAATCAAAAAATATAGCAAAGCGTAAAGATCCCATCTTAAGAGATATAGTGCGGCAATTAATATATCATGCAATCCGAATGTGTGTACGTTTGCAACAAGAGACAGAAACGACGCAATATTAAAAAAAATGATCGGTTTTATAAGTTTACTTTTTATTGCTTTTCTTTTTATCAAAATCTCCAATATAAAAACAAGAACCGCCGCCGATGTGCAAATATCCAAAAGGCTTACGGCAACACCGCTTGAAAAAGAAACCCGTGCAATATCGCCCAGAGTAAGACCTACAAAAAGCGCTATTAGAAATAAAAATTTTAGTAACTTATCCATCGGTTATTACTTTCTCTATATAGTTTAACATACGTAATTGGATTCGAATAGACAATCTTTAGGTCTGCAAATCTTGCGGGAAGAGCTACTGATTGCGTCGCTACATAATTAAACTTTTCCCCTTTATTCACAAAAGATGAATCTACGAAAGGAAAATCTACATAATAAAGATTATGAAATCCGTATAAAAGCACTTTATGATTACCGACAATGTTCTTAATCCCACTGTTAATATCATAAAAATCGCCGAAAGAAAAATTAAGGTGTTTCGTTAAAAACTCACTTTTAGTTTCTTGTCCTAAAATCACTGGCAGATATTTAAAATTGGCTATTCCTCTATAAAGAATCGAAATAGTTGAAACTGTGATAACAAGCTGTAAACAAATTATTTTAAGCAGATTAAATTTCTTATAGCTTAATATTCTCTCTAAAACTGCTCCTATGATAATTGAAAAAGCGGGAAGATAGGGCATAATAAATCTTCCCCCTCCTGTTCTTGGCGTTATATACCAAACAACTAAAGATAGAAACGAATACAACATAATAACTCTTATTTCTTTTTTTAAACTCCTAAAGAAATAAATAATTAATGGCAGGAAAATTATATAAATTGGCGATATAGGATCGGCGGCATGAGTAAACAACATCCAAATGTTTTTAATAAAATAAAAAGGATCTAAAAATGCAATACTTATTTTTATATTATATATATGGCTGAAGAATGGATAGACAGGACTGCCTGTATTAACAAAAGAAAAAACGAGCCAAGGAATTATCAAGAATATACTAATATACCAATATATCAGTATATCTTTAGTTGACTGAACAACCCATCTTTGCCTATCAATAATTATATGCTTATAAAGTATTAAAACCGTGAATATTAAAAGAGAACCAAGTGCTAAAAGTTTTACACAAACTGCAAAACCTATCATAACTGCCGATGCGATTAGCCATTTTAGTTTACCCTTCTCCCACCAATTAATAAATCCCCAAAGAGCCATCAATTCAAAAAAAGTTCTTGCCAAATCTATATAGGCAGTTATAGATTCCCAATCAATAACCAAATTTGAATAAAAAATTAGAACAACCAAAAAGGAGATAAGACCATTGAAGAATTTTCTTGAAAGTTTATATAATGCAATACAAGTTAAGATACCAAACGAAAAATGGATAAGTTTTGCAGTTATTTCATTGCCAAACGCAAGAGCCGGAATATAAAGCAAATCTGCAAGTTTTGGCATTACAGAATAATACAAAAGACCTCCGGGGATGTAAAAAATTTTATGGTTTATAAGAAATATTTTGGGGATTGTTAAATGATACCATAAGGCGTCGAAAGCAAGTTCCGGACCGAAAGCACCGATTAAATTAACTGCTACTTGAATCGTAAGCAGTAAAACTAAAAAAGAAACAAACTTATTACTAAGAATAATTCTAAAGAGTCTCTTGTACGAAAAAACATGGGTAATTTTTGAAAAAACTATAGTACAATATTGTACTATAGTCTTGTGGTAAAACAAAATTGGAGATAAAAAAAAGATAATAGAGATATAAAATATTACGCTTGTATAAAGCAGTCCAAAAATTCCCAAAAAGAATATTAGATAGGAATAAATACCAATTAAAACGGCAATCTCAAACATATTCCTCCTCTACATAATAAATGAAGAGGCATAGTATGAAAAA
>JAJZOC010000064.1 GCA_021852095.1 bacterium
CCCCTTTTTTTGCTTCTTTTTACCATCCAAAGACCGGGGAGCAGATATCATTTGAAAGCAGATTGCCCGAAGAACTTAAAAACTTTTGGGAGTCGCTTGATTCAATTTGATTTATTGAAGCTGTTTTTGTAGGATTGTCTATAGGGGGTGATTATTATGGGTAGTTTTGGAGGATTCTATAAAGGAGATAAAAAGAAGCAAAAAAAGGGGAAACAGACGAAAGTTTCTTCCGGTTCAACTCCTGTTTTTACGATGCCTGAAATAATTACAAAGAAGAAGCCGTTATAAAATATGCGGAAGAAACAAATCAACAAAAATTTAAATCTGGCTTTCATCTTTGTTTTTTTTGTTGTTTGTCTGATAATAATCTCATTTATAGCAAGGTTTGTTTTTCTTATTAAAGAAAGTAGATTCGATAGTACACACAGTTTTATAGCGGCTTTTGTAAGCAAGAATGGGATCGAATTGGTGAATTTTTCTCCGCAAAACAATTCTTTATATATTCTTGATGTAGGAAAAACGGAAAAAGTGGAAAACATTTCGCAAAATTTATCCATACCGTTAAACGGAATTGTTTATACCGACAAGAACAATTTTTCCAATAAGAATATTTCGGGCGAGCTTTTAAAGTCCTCTTTTCCTTTCGGGGACAGGTTGTCCGGGATGACCAGACTGGATGCTTTAAGGCTTTTTTTGTTTCTTAAATCCGTCCCGTCCACTTCCGTTTACGACCGGGTCCTTGGAAGTAATCCTTCTGATGGGTTACTTTCCTCATACATAACATTAACTTTTTTAAACCCGACTGTATCTAAAGAGAATGAATCAATACAGGTAATAAATGGTACCGACACGTACGGATTGGGAACAAGACTGGCCAATCTTATTACGAACATCGGAGGTAACGTAATTTTGGTAACTACGGCAGTTAATAACAGCAATAATTCAAAGATCACTTATTCCGGTAAAAGTTCGTATACTGTAAAAATGTTAAGTGACTATTTGGGGATACCTGCAGTCAATACGGGCAGAAGAGGGATCGCTGATGTTATAATTACCGTAGGAGAAGATTTGGCTCACACCAATAAATTTTAATATGTTCTTTTTAGCTGTTATAGTTATATTTTTGATTTCTCTGATATTGGCTCTTAGGTCTTTAAGAACCGTAGATGAAAAGCCTGAAGTGGGGGATGTGAAGAAAAGCCTTGATAAAAACCGAGTGATTTTTCAGAGTCATTCTTCTTCCGAATAAGATTCCTCTTCTTCTGCTTCTTCTTCGTTTCTGTTTTCTTTTAGTCTTAATCTGTTTTCTTTGCTAAGTGAAAGAGGACTTTCAGTGATGGTCGTAAATGAAGGAAGGTCTTTAAATCTTGCGCTTTTCTTTATTTCCTTTATGAAAATAGTAACTTTATGGGGATTTGCGGATTTTATATATGCCTCATAGACAGAACCTCCTTTTATGAATTTTATAAGTCTTCTGGCGATGTCGTCAGGAAGAACTCCTATGTATTGAGTATTTTCCAGAGCAAATATTTTTAATCTTTTTATGCTTAGAATCAAAGATTGTCCTGTCCTTAAGTTTTCCGTGATCTTTGGCTGGGCAATGTTTATAAGGTCGACTACCTTTGTTTTCCCGGGTTCTTCAAGGAATTTATTGTTGATGAAAGTAGTGATGTTTGTGTTCGCACTTAGAGTTGTACCTTTTTCGCTTAGTTTCTTGAGGTTTCTAATAGCAATGGAATTTAAAGAGTCTATTTCCAAAACCTTTTGATAAGTAGATTTGGCTTCTTTCAGGTTTCCGGTAATTGTATATGCAAGGGCAAGTCGGTTAAGGGCATCTATATCTTGAGGATTTTCTGCAATTAATGACTTATTTAGGGCAATTGCATTTTGCCAGTTTCCTTGTAACGCTGTTTGGATAGCCTGGTTTTTTAATGTCATTTTGGAGATAAATTCGATTGAAAAATTTTACACTATGTTTATTGCAAAAGTCAATATAGAAAAGGTATAATATTTTGTCGGCGATTAGAAATTAGCGTCAAAAAGGGCTAAAATACTATCCGAGATATAAAATAATCAAGTATGAGCGGACATTCAAAGTGGGCACAAATAAAAAGACAAAAAGGCTTAAACGATCAGAAAAGAGGGAAAACCTTCACAAAATTGGGTAATGCCATCACCATAGCAGTTAAGCAGGGAGGGGGAGTGGGAGACCCCAATTCCAATTTCCGGTTAAGGCTGGCAGTAGACGCGGCTAGAGCTGCCAATATGCCAAAAGAAAATATCGAAAGAGCAATAAAAAGAGCCAGTGGAAAAGAAGCGGGCGATATAAGCGAAGTTATTTACGAAGGTTTCGGACCGGGAGGAGTGTCGGTAATAATAGAGGCTGCTACCGACAATCCAATGAGGACAACTTCGGAAGTTAAGAGCATATTTAATAAAGCCAACGCTTCGTTCGGTCAGCCCGGTTCGGTTTCTTATCAGTTTAAGCACATAGGAAGAATAATAGTTAAGAAAGGAAACTTTTCTTTTGACGATATTTTCTCTGTTGCCGCAGATGAAGGTGCGGAAGACATAGAAGAGGTCGGGGACGAAGTTTTTGTCTATACAGCTGTTACGGACTTTGCGAAAATAAAGGATATACTTTCCACAAGAGGTTTCGAGATAACGGACGCGGAGTTAATAAGAGAACCCATCTCGACAATGGAGATCGACGATGCCGATAAAATTTCCAGAGTCGAGGATTTTATAAACACTCTGGAAGACTTGGATGATGTCCAAAAAGTCTATACAAATCTTCAATAAATATGAGTGATTTTAAGAAAGTCAGGAAAAACAGCGGGTTTCTTTACTCTGCCAAAAGTATTTTTTCAAGAGTTTTAAGTAATAAAAGAAGGAGATTTGTTTTTTCGGTTTTATTGCTTTCTTTGGGAATATTAACGGCGGAAGAAATATTGGGTAAATTCGGACTCTACATAGTTTTTGCTCTTTCCGTTTTTACAGTCCTTTTTCTTTATTTGTCGTTAAAGGAGGATCTTAAAGGGAATTTCACTCCTCAGACTTTTATCCTCCCTTTTTTCTACAGCCTTTCCGTAGGCCTTTTTTACCTGCTTGTTCCTGCAAGATTAATTACCAGGATCGGAGTAACTTCTTTATACGCTTTAGGTCTTTATTCCCTATTTCTAAGTGAAAACATATTCACAGTTTCATCTATAAGGACTATAGCACTCCTTTCGGGAGCAAGGACCGTTTCTTTAACCTTATCTTTGCTTTCTTTTTTCTTCCTTTCAAACGTCGTATTCTCGTTTCATATGAATGTATTTATTACCCTTCTTCTGATCTTTCTGTACAGTTTCCCTATGGTTCTTCAGTCTGTGTGGGTCTATACACTTGAAAAGAATCCTCTTGCCCAATTCTTTTGGGTATTGTCGCTTTCCATATGTCTTGAGGAGGTCGCTATTTTTCTGTGGTTCAGAGCAGGTTCTCCTACAGTGCTCGCTTTATTTCTTACGGCGATATTCTATGTTTTTATAGGGATGAGTCAGGCTTGGTTTGAGAAAAGGCTTTTCAGAAGCATTATCTTCGAATATTTCTGGATTACCGTGGTGGCTTTTATCTTCCTAATTTTCTTCGCGAGCTAGAATGAGAATAAATATAAATAAGTCCTATAGTATACAGTATGTTTGAAAGACATTTAAGAAGTTATTTTAAAGAAATCGGAGAACCGAAAAAAGAAAGCAAAGATAAGGTTAAAGAAA
>JAJZOC010000087.1 GCA_021852095.1 bacterium
TGTAGACAGATATAATTCAATAATTATATCTACTCCCGAATATAATTATTCTTATTCTGGAGTATTGAAAAATTCTATTGATTGGTTATCTAGAAATCCAAATATATTAAATAGAAAAGTAGTAGGGATAATGGGTGCATCTACTGGTGCAATAGGAACAGCTAGAGCACAATTACTATTACGTTCTACATTAGCAACACTTAATACATATGTTATGCCAAAACCTGAAATATTTTTATCATTTGCAGAATCTAAATTTTCACAAGATGGTAAATTAACTGATAAAGATTCTATAGATAGGATAAGAATATACTCTGAAGAATTTGTAAAATTTAGTTCAGATTTCTATAAATGAAGAATCCTAAAATCAAAGCCATCGTAATCTAAGCCAAACTAAAGATACCTCCTATAACTTATACTATTAATTTCAGATCATAATCTAAGATTAGTAGTGATTAGATAATATGATCTATATTATAAAGATATAAAGAATTCGGTGTTTTTTGATTGATGTTCGAACTTTTTTTGAGCAACTCCCCCACTAAGGAAGCCAGCCCCGCCACTACTCGACAAGCTCGCCACAATTTGATTTCGTAAAGAAAAAGCAGAATTCCCCCCAACCACCCTTCCTTTTTGCCCGCCTGCTTGAGCTTGGCCCCCAAAACTTTTTGGTGGGACGGCGAGACTAAGAAACTAAATTCTTTTCCAAAATTTCAAAATGCTTCGGGTCTGATTCTTTCACAATATTCAACAAAATCTTAATTGCATCTTTGATTTCGCTTTTATCTTTATGCTCGATTGTGCTTGTTGGGTCGGAATTATGAGAAAATTCATTGACCAGCTTGTATGCTTTGCCAGCGTCCACAGTACTAATTTTCTCATCTGGATCATTAATATTTTTGATCAAAACTTCCATCTTAGACTTTTGATCACCTGTTGTCGGTATCTTAAAATCTGTAAAAATATCAAAAAATCTTCTCGCCATGTTGCCGATCGTATAAAAGTCTTCATATTGCGTATCTTGTTTTTCTGAAAATTCTTTAAGCTTGGCAAACAAAAAGTGATATTCGGATTTATAATTTCGCAGAGTTTTATCAAGCGCAACAATTTTTGATTTTCTCACATATGATTCAGTAAAATTTTCTACCATGAAAAACTCGCAAGGAATTGGTTTTTCCGTCTTGTTTTCCAACCTTAGTTTTTCATTGTCTTCTTTCGTTGAATTGTTTTTATTGATAAACCATTCCTTGACAAGATTGAAAAGCTGAAAATTATGTGTAGTAATAAAAAGTTGCCCGACTTCCTTGAAATATGTATTTATCATTGAAAAACAGTGATAAATGAAGTTTGAATCAAAGCTAGAAATTGGATCATCAATAAAAATAATTCCTTTTGATTTATCAAAATCTCCTTCGCCGACTTTTACGACGAAATAAGAAAATGCGATTGCGGTTTTTTCTCCCTCGCTTAAATTTTTTGCTGGAGTCCCGTCTCTTTTTATCGTGTAGCCCTTATTATCTCCATCCAATGCGAGTTCAATTTCTTTTCTGCCAAAAAATTCTTCCAGATGTTTATTGATAGCTATAATCGCTTTGCCGAAATTTGAAGTTTGTTTTTCAAGTTCTGCAATATCGGAATTATTTTTATTGACCGCATTTAGGGCTTCTTTTTCGTGTTGTACTACTTCTTCCAAATCAGTTACCATTTTTTTATAGTCCTGCTCTGCCAAAGCATTCCCGATTGAATTTAATTCGAGTTTTTTTCGCGCGCTTAAAACCTCGTTTGCGTGATTTTTTATTTTTTCATTATGTTTATTTATAACTTTGTTCAGTTCCAAAATTTCGCCATTGTACGACGACAAAAAATCCTCTGGCTGTGTGGGACTTGAAATATTGGCAAGCGGGTTGTCGTGTTTTTCTTGAAGTGATTTTATCGCTTCGTCAATCCAAGTATTTATTTTTTTGATACACTCATTTAGTTCCTTTGCCTTGCTCGTGTATCCGTCTTTTAGATCAGGGTAAAGTTCATCATTTTTCGTTGTAATCTCTTGTCGTTTTATTTTCGAAATTTTATCTTTCAAACTTGTGATTGTGCTTTGCAGGTCTTCGTAATCCTTGCTGAAATGTTTGGAAAGTGTAGCTAAAAAGTCATTATCTAGTGGCTTTTGGCAAAATAAACATTTTTCTTTTTCTTCTTTTGTCTTGTGTAAATCAAAACCTTGCTTTACCCAATTATTCAAAACTTGATCGTCTTTTAGTCTGTCCAGCGTTTCCGAAACAACTTTTTTACCGAGTAAAGCCTCAATTTTTTCAAAAATCTTTTCGAAACTATTAATAACCTCATCATCAAAAGAAAAAGAAAAATTATATTCTGAAAATGTGGTTTGTGTTTTGCCTGCTTCGCTTTTACTTATTGCTTCATATTTTTTCTTATCTTCATCAGATAAGAGTTTGTCAGAAAAATTATCAACGCCAATAGTATTGATTTTGTTTTCTGCTTTTGTCTTATTATAAGACTTGTCAAAAAGAATATTCGCGATTTCCCGTCCTAATCCAGTTAGAAATATATTTTTTGTTTCTTCTTTTGCCGACTTGTCTTTTTTCGTTTGTTCGTATGCCTTACCAAGAGTAATTTTATCTAGTTTTAACTGCTCAAGCCGTTTTTTGCTCTCAATATCTTCTTCACTCACATAAATAATCGGATTGCATAAATTGGAAGTATCAAAAGAAATGTTGTCATCTATAAAATCTTGGCTGAAAATTTTTACCGGTAAAATATTCATAGCAACATCAGTATTTTTTACAGTAGTCCCGTCATCGGTTTTTATTTCAAACTCGCCATTTTCGGGATATTGTTTGAATTTATCTTTATCGTAAGTACATTTTTTCTCGCAACTCGCAAAAACACGGGAAATGGTTGTTTTTCCGCTTCTATTCCAGCCATAGATCAAATTGAATCTTTTGAAATCAGAAAGCTCTGTTTTCCAAGTAAAATCATGAAATATGCCGAAGTCTTTGAGTTTTGAGATTTTAGTAATCATGTTAAAAACTAGGAAGTTACATCATTTAAAGTCGTTTTCATCTCAAGGTTATTAACAAATTTATCAATATCCGAAATCCTAACTTCCAAACCATATATTTCTTTGATAAAATCAAAATAACGTTCCGTATCAATAAAAGATTTTGGCGAAATAAATACGCAATATGATTTTGTGTCATTTTTTACATATTCTTCAAGATGGCGATGAATAGATAAAGACTCTCTGATATGCTGTTGTGTTCCAGTTAGCAAAGTCACCTCTACCAAAACCGTATGTTTATTTTCTAAACATTCAATATCGGGACTTCCACCAGAAGCGAAGCTCGTCGGCAATCCTTCGTCATCTGAAACAAAATTTGGTTTTACAATAACATCAGGCAATTTTTTGAGAATCGCCAACGAAGTCAAAAACTCCAATCGCAAAGGTTGTTCTATAACTTTTAAAATATCATCACTTGAAGATCTTTTCTGTGCTAAATTGAAGAGCTCGCTTTTAATTGATTCCCAAGCATAATGATTGACCCATTTTTCCAATTCTACGTTTGTAGTTTTAGTTGGGGCTTTAAATACGGTAAGCGTTGAGATTAAGTCGCGATCAACTTGTCCGATGTATTCAAAAAATTCTTTTTCCTTTTCAAATTTTTTGTAGGAAATATAATTTTTCAAAATATAATCTACAGTGGCAAATTCTTTTGTGTTTATATCTATAAAA
>JAJZOC010000080.1 GCA_021852095.1 bacterium
GAAAAAGATTGTTTTTCCTATTTCTGTTTCAAAATTATTAAGAGAATTTTCTGCTGTCTTAAAAAAATCATAAGCCGTCTCTATCGGTAAATCGGAAACTTCAACTATGGATTTACCCATTAGCGTTACCGAAAGCGCTTCTCTTTTAAGCCTTGTTCCGTTACATTCCGAACAAACTTCGTAGCGCATAAAACGTTCAATTTGAGCTCTAATCATCATCGATTCGCTTTCTGTGTATCTATTTTTTAATTCGTTTACGATTCCTTTAAAGGTTTCATGAATTATAGTTTTCCTACCCAACCTGTTTTCACCCAATACTTCGTATTCTCTGTCGTTTGTTCCGTATAGAAGAAGGTCTTTTTTTTCTTGGGGAATATTCTTAAAACGCTGCGTTATAGGGATATTGTTTTCTTCGCAAAAAGTTTTGAAAGTTCTCGAAAACCATGTATCATGAGATAAAAGATTGAAAAAAGGCAGTATTCCGCCTTCGGATATTGTCAGATCATCATTAAACACAAGATCTTTATCAACTGCCAGAATTGTTCCTAGCCCGTTGCAGGATGGGCAAGCCCCTTGCGGGGTATTAAAGGAAAAAATTCTTGGTTCAATTTCGGCAAGAGAAATATTACAGACCGGGCAGGCAAAACGCTCGGAAAATAAGGTGTCTTCCATTTTGATGGGTTTTTCTTCGAGACTAAAGCTTTTATCTAATATTTTAGATATGATAAGCTCCCCGTTGCCAAACTTAAGAGATTGTTCTACATCTTCGGCTATCCTTTGTCTTTCTGTTTTTTTACTCATAACTATTTGGTCTATGATTAAATCTACGGAATGTTTGTTAGTTTTTATAAGAGAAAACTTTTCGTCTAAAAAAAAGATTTGTTTGTCAATTCTGATTTTTTTATATCCTCTTTTTTTAAGATCCAAAAAAAGTTGGGAATATTCCCCTTTTCTGTCTTTAACCAAGGGAGCTAAAATCATAAGTCTTACGCCGGAAGTTTTAAAAGTAGGATTTTTTTGGGCAAGATCAAAGATTAAATCTACAATTTGTTCTTTGGACAATTTTGCAATTTCCCGGCCGCACTTGGGACAATGAGGATGTCCTACTCTGGCAAACAGGAGCCTTAAATAGTCATAAATTTCCGTAACCGTGCCAACTGTTGATCTTGGGTTATGAGATGCAGATTTTTGGTCAATAGAAATTGCAGGAGAAAGCCCTTCTATCAGATCAACATCGGGCTTTTTCATAATTCCTAGAAACTGCCGGGCATAGGAGGAGAGACTCTCAACATATCTTCTCTGCCCCTCGGCATAAATAGTATCAAAAGCTAAAGAAGATTTGCCCGATCCTGAAAGACCTGTAAAGACCACAAGTTTATTCTTGGGTATCTCAACGTTTATATTTTTTAAATTATGCGCCCTAGCGCCTTTTACGATGATTTTATCCATGAAAAATTTAAAGAAAGATAGAATTGAAGTTCTATTATAGCGTAAATAGATTCTTTTTAATATATCTCAAAACTTTCCAGGAGTTTTTTGTTTCCTTCTATTTGATATTTGAGAAGATCAGAATAAATTCCGCTTTTTTTCGCAAGCTCTTTTGGTTTTCCGCTGTCAACTATTTTTCCCTCATCTATAACCAAAACCCTGTCTACATTCTGTATGGTTGAAAACCTGTGGGCGATAATTATAACCAGTCTGTTTTTCATAAGCATGTTAAGAGCGTCATAAACCTCTTTTTCCGATTTTGCATCCAAAGACGAAGTTGCCTCATCCAGAATAAGGATGGGCGCATCTTTTAATATCGCCCTTGCAATTTGTATCCTTTGTTTTTGTCCGCCGGATAACTTTACTCCCCTCTCGCCTACCTCGTTTTCTATTCCCTTCGAAAAACCCATAACAAAATCATAGGCATTTGCCGCCTTTAAGGCAGTTATAATTTCTTTTTCGCAAGCCTTGGGCTTGCCGTATGCCACATTTTCTTTTATGGTTGATGAGAATAATTCGCTATCCTGAAAAACAAGCGCGATATTTTCGCGGATAAATCTATGAGAAACAGATTTATAAGTTTCATTTCCCAAATAGATAACGCCAGAAGAAGGTGTATAAAATTTAAGAATAAGATTAACAATAGTTGTTTTACCCGCTCCGCTATGGCCAACCAAGGCAACTTTTTCTTTATTTTTTATATCAAAAGAAACATCTTTTAAGATTTCGCCGGAATTTTCATAATTAAAACTAACATTCTCAAATCTTATACTTGGATTTTTGATTTTATCAATTATTTCCTGGTTTTTATAAGTCTCGGTTGACGGCAATTCCAGAATTTCAAAATACTCTTTTGATCCGCTTTCAGCTGTCTGCACCTGGGTTAATATAAAAGACATGGCAAAAAGAGGAATTCTAACTTGGGCAACCAATTGAAGAATAAGTACCATTGTGCCAATGGACAATGAGCCATGGAATGCGTCGTAAAATACGATAATATTGATGATAAAAAGTATGATATTCAGAGAGAGACCCCTAAAAAAATCAAAGATATGAAATGTTTTACTTTGAACAGCGTAGATTTCATTTATCCGGCTTAAAGATTCGGATGCGCTTTTGTATTCGGAAAACTGCCGGTTAAAACTTTTAACCAGGTTCATGTTGGCTATAACCTCCTGTATTCGTCCTCTTGTAGTATCCTCGATTTTATTTTTCTTTATTTCTTCTCTTCCCCATTTGAGCGTTGAGTAATAAGAAAGCCCCATATAAATTGGAAAAAGAAGAAACGCGGATACTGCAATCGGGAGGTTGTAGTAAGCCAGAACTGCAATTGTAAATATGCTTTGGATTATGGTAGGAAGTATAAAATTAGTTCCTGTATTAAGAAAGCCCTGGATAGATGTAATTCCCCGGGCAAGCTGATTGATTATTTTGCCTGATACTTGTGTGTCAAAATATGATTGGGGGAGACTCAAGGTTTTGTCATAAAATTTTTCAGTTAAAAATTTTCTAAGCTCTCCGGCAAAGTGATCACCCAGCCGTTCGCTTATGCTTTCAAGAATAAGACTTATTATATTCATGGCAAAAGCCAAAATAACTAAAAGAATAAGGGTATGAATATTGCCTGTTTTATGCTGGAGTTCATTGACGATATTGTCCACGATAAATTTTGATAATATAGGCGCGGCCAGAGAAACGGCGGACCCCAAAAGAATTAAAATAGATAGTATATAAACCAACTTATGAAGCGGTTTAGAAATCTTGATTATCTTAATGATATTTTCCATAAAATGGAAAGGGTTACCAATTTAAGCGGATATGATCCATTGCGTAGGAAAGGCTGGCTTCTGTTTTTTTTCTTGGATTGAATATGTCCATAGGATCAAATATTTTTTTTGTTTCTTCAAAAAGTTGATACACCTTTTCTCCATACATCTTCTTTAAATATGGACTTCTGATTAGTCCGTCATTATGTTCGCCCGTGATTGATCCGTGGTAGGAAAGAACTAAATCGTAAACCTTATTTGCCAGTTCAGGAATGGCTTTTCTTACTTTCTCATCTTTAATATCGGCAAGAGGAATGATGTGGAAATTTCCGTTTCCCATATGTCCGGCAACGGTTGATGTAAATTGCGGATATTGTTTAATGATTAAGTCAAGTTTTGGCAAAAATTCAG
>JAJZOC010000077.1 GCA_021852095.1 bacterium
ATTCTTAACAACCTCTGTTATTTTATCTTTTTTCAGATTGTCTAATGCCATATTTACACCTCCTTTAAATGAAAAATTGTTTCCGAATACGGAGATTTGTCTCTCTCCGTTCTGTTTAAAACCGGCCTTTTGTACATATCTACTATTTTCATCCCGGACATTTCGGCAATAATAGGATATAGGTTATACTTGTCGTTTGCAACCAGGAAAATATCGTAATCATCTGCTAAATATTTTTTGCAATTTAATAATACTTTAGAAACACCCTCTGTATAGGATCTTCTCGCCTCAATGCCCTGCCCTTTATATAACGGCCCTATCTCTAATTCATCTTTTCGTTTAAATCCAAACAAATCGTATGCGTAGGCATGCTGTTCGTGATAATCAATTTGCCCAACGTACGGCGGAGAAGTAAAAACGCCTTTTATTTTCTGCTTTGAAATTAATTTATAGAAGCTAGGATTTATTTTTTTTGTCTCTTCTTCGATATCTGCTGTTCTGGAATCCTGACAGATTATGCTTGAAAAAGCAGATGTTTTTAATTTACTAAATTCTCTTAACCTGAGGAGAGTATCCATAGAGTATCTTGTAAACATTTTATTTATTGAAAAAATCGGCTTACATATTTTCATATGCTTGTGACAATAATAGGTTGTTAATTGAGGTACTTTAAGCGTTGCCAAATCCGAATGTGTTGTCGCTCTGCAGGAGCGGATTGTTCTGCTTAATATAATTGCTAATATTTTTTTTATTTTTTTATTTTCAATCTTTTTGATTAGCTCAAAAGCGTAATTTAATTCCTTTCGGGTATTATAGATATACCACTTATCTAAAAAATTATTTTTCTCGTCTTGGGCTAATTTGACCTTATATTTTTGAATTAAAGTCTTATAAATTTCTAAAAATTCTTTTTCCTTAGCGCCAATATAATTTTTTTCCATTCCATTTCTTGCCAGCTTATATTTGAAATCTGGGCTTGGAAAATATTTGTTATTAAAATCATTAATAGCCGTAAAGAGCTCCTCGTCAAAAGCCTTAATTTTACTATCTGATTCATAAGAAATTACCAGTCCTATTAAACTTTTTATTTCTTTTTCTAAAACATCTAAATCGTAATCTAATAATTTAACTTCGGATATTAAACAATTAAAACGCGATATATCAATTCCTACCGAGTGAATTCCCAATTCGTTGGCCTGAACAAGAGTGGTGCCAGAACCGACAAATGGATCTAAAACGATATCTCCTTTACTAAAATAGGTTTTCTTTTTAAAATCATCGGTATGTGTATCAAGAAAATACTCTACTAGCTGGGGAATGAATTTGCCCTTGTAGGGATGGAGTCTATGAACGTGTTTAGTTGTGTCTTTTTCCCTAAACTTATCAAAAGACAAAGTCCAATTTAAATCTTGTCCGAGCATCTTTTTCCAAGCTAATTCTTTTGTCCGTTTAGAGGAAACGTAATAGTTTCTTAAGTCATCAATATCTATTAGAGTTGAGCCGTTATTGTTAAATCTTTGAATTTTACCATATTGAATCAAATAAGAAATATTTAAATCACTGATTTCTTTGTTAAGTAATTTACTGGCAAATTCGCTTGCTTCTTTTATAGAAATTAACTGTTGTGGCATAAATTTATTATAGCAAGTTGAGAGAATAATTCCACCATGACTAGAACCTTGTTGCCAGGGGGGTAAAGGATTGGGTGGTTACGTCAAACCAAAATGAAGTGCTCGGGCTTCCGTTCATATTTTTAGTTTCAATAATAAGAAGCGTATCGGATGCCCATCCTGTAACCTTACTTAAAATGTAGTTTGATGTATATTTATCAAATAACGGCGTGATGTCTATATATTTTTCCTGATTAGCAAATGGTAAACCCGAGGAATTAAATACTAGATAATGATTTTCTCCTTTTTTGTCTTCTTTTAAGAAGAGGTATTTATCATCAGGAGAAAACGTGTTAAAGGGTATACTAAACGAAGTTTCAGAATCGGCTGTTTCATAAAATAGAGGCGTATCTGTATTTTCTCCTGTTTTTGAAACAAAAAAAGAATAAGTTTTAGCCGTTTTTTTAATATACTGTGTCTTCATGGCTATTTTCTCGTTTCCATCGGATGATTGCCATGAAACGGTTTCTTCATAAGGTTTTGGAGAAGAAGTTGGCGTTGGAACAGCGGTGTCCGCGGTGACAAACTTGGGAATCGGAGTCGCAATATTCAATTGATTCTTATGATTGTTTACTGCAAAAAACACAGCCGTACTTATAATGATAAGAAAAAATATTTCTAAGTCGTACTTTAAAACAAACATAATATTTTATTCTACAGGTCTACAGGATGTCCAAAAATAGTTATGGGCGTTCCTGGATTACTAATTGTTGCGTATGTTGTTCTGCCGTTTGTTGCTGGATTTACCCAATTGTATAAAGCGCGAGCGTCGGTTATGCGCATATTTATGCATCCGTGACTCATTGGATACCCAAAATTATCGTGCCAATATGCTCCGTGTAAAGCAAAACCTGCTGATTTTGGAACATCTTTATTATAAAAAAACATTACATAAGGAACATTTGGTAAGTTGTAGTAGTCTGCTCCGCTACCGCCAACCATTCTGGTTGCACGTAAGGTAACCCAGATAGTAAAATTGCCATCCGGGGTTGGATGCCATTTTCCGGATGAGATAAACGTTTGCATGACTAAGTTATTTCCTTGGTAGGCATAAAGTCTCTGATTAGTTAAATCTACATAAATATGTTTGGCTCCCTCTGCCGTATTCGCACCTAAAACGGCTGTTTTTGTATTATCCATACTTAATTCAATTTTTGGAGGAATAACAGTATGACCATCAAATACGCCTACTGCGTTATTATCTATGTCTACGGATAAATTTTTCACACAACTGATGGAATTGGCGCAGACGATAGGTTCTTTATTTGCGTTAATCTGGTAAGAGATAAGAAGCGCGAAGACAGATAAAATCCCTAAAATAACGCGAAGGAGATTAAAGGATTTTTTAGGTCTATTTGTCTTCTTTTTAGTTTTTTTTCTTGGCATGTTTTTAGATTATATTAAATTTTTTAAAATGTAAAGCGCGTATTTTAATAGTTGATTTATGTCTTATAGTAAGATATAATAGACATGAGTTAATTTAAGGTAAAAGCCTATAATTTAATTATGGATATAAAAAACAGGATTAATGTTCTTTTTGTTCTCTGTCTGCTTTTGTTTTCTATTAGTTTAGTTAAGCAAACTAATAAGGTTCAAGGAAAACAAGTAAAAGAAACGATTCTGGCTGTTAGAAGGATTTCTCTTTCCGACAGATACAGCAATAAGTACGTTAATAATATTTTTAAAGATAATATACTGCTTACCTTGTTTTACATGAGGTATAAGAATATTAGCGCTAATAAAATTAATTGGAAGCGTGTTAAAGAACCGTTTAGATACGCGTTGATATTAAAACCAAACCAAACATTCGCGTTTCATAGTAATGTACTTCCCAAATATATCGGAAAAATAGACAAAACTACTAATGCACATTTTAATTCCAAAGAGGGGTTTAAATCAGACGGTTATTTAACCGGAGACGGTGTCTGTCATTTGGCGTCGCT
>JAJZOC010000050.1 GCA_021852095.1 bacterium
AACTATTTATATAGTTATGTTATAATGATAAAAAAATAGTAAAAATATAAATATTTCTTACCTCCGGGGCTGCGGGTTCCGGGCTGAAATATGCCGGCAGAAACAGCAAAAGCGGGGAGAGATCCCCGCTTTTATTTTTTTCTTAACCGGTTTCGGCTTTAGACTGTTTCGGCTTTAATACCAGCGGGGATAACTGTGCCTGCCGGGACTTTAGTACCGGGTGCCACTTTAGCGCCGGTACCTATTATGGCGTTTTCGCCGATCTCGGCGCCGATGCCGATTTCGGCGCTGATGCCGATAATGGCTTTCTTGCCAATAATAGCTTTCTCGCCGATCACGGCAAGGTTGCCAACAACACTACCCTCACCGATCACGGCTTCCATGCCGATCACGGCTTCCATGCCGATGAGGGAGTCGGTGCCGATGAAGGCGCCGATGCTGATGGTGGTACCTCTGCCGGTTGTAACAGAAAAGCCGATGTTGGCCTCCGGCTCAACCACCACTCCGGCGCCGAAGGTGCCACTCTCGGGCAGCCAAGACGACACCTTTGCTCCCTGGCCGATCGTGACAGCGTCACCGGCGCCTTGTGTGAGTGTCACACCCTCACCGACGGTTGCGTCGTAGCCGACCTGTACCTTTCCCACTTTGGGGATTAATTTGTGGTCGCCGAGTTCAGCATGTGCGCCGATAGTCACTCTGGCGCCCAGCCAGCTTTGACCCCAAACACAAGCCTCTGAGCCTAAAGTCAAAGCGGGTCTACAGTGGGTGTCGGCATCGATTGAGGAGCCGGCTCCCATGGTTGACGCGGCGCCGAGATAACTCCCGCCGCCGAAATCACAGCCGTTACCAATCACCACTTCGACGCCGACAGTCGTTGAGGCATTCTGTGGATTAGCGACACCCACATAAGCATCGCCTATTATGCCACCGGCGCCGATATCGACGCCGTCGCCGATCTTAGCAGTAGGGTGGATGGTGGGAGTGGATAACTCCATAATGATGCCGACCTCATACACATCCTCAAGGCCGTCTTCATCTTCTGTGAAAATGGTTACTTTCTTGTCTTCTTCTTTCCAGCTAATACGGTCGGGTTCGAAATACTCGCACACCTCATTAATAACATGTTCTTCTGTGCCAACAAAGAAAATGTCTTTTCCGGCGGCGATCTCAAACTTAACTTTATAGATTGATTCCATTTCTCTTTCTCCTTGTTTAGCCCGTTTTACCGTGGATTACGTGATACTATCATTATAGCACAACTATTTATATAGTTATGTTATAATGATAAAAAAATAGTAAAAATATAAATATTTCTTACCTCCGGGGCTGCGGGTTCCGGGCTGAAATATGCCGGCAGAAACAGCAAAAGCGGGGATTGCTCCCCGCCTTTATTTTTTTCTTAGCTGCTTAGAGTAAAAAAAACCCCGGAGTATTAGTCCGGGGTTTCTCATCACGTAACCCCCACTGGCGTGGGGAAGCTCCATAAGGAGACATACATCTCAATTGCGAACGACAATTCCCAATTGATGAGATGTATTTCTGGCTTTAGTATATCACCACCTGCTTACAAAATAAAGTTTTTCGTAAAAAATTAGTCGTGTACCTCTAAAGAGTCTATTCTTTTATTAATGAGTTCTCAGCCAGATGAAATCGAAAATATTATCGAAGCACAAATATCACTCAATAAACCCTTACTAATTTTTCTCGATGATCTCTCAAAAGAGCAGCTCATTAGGCAGATAAGAAAAAAAATAATTGATGGGTGGGATCCTGAAAAATCATCTCTTGAGTCAAGAGCCGCATTTGTAGCTAGACAGGAAGGGTTTCTTGCGTACAATCGCGAAGTTGCTAAACGACACAATCTTCCGCTTGTCTCGATTACATTAGCTCGGAAAGCTCTTGACGTTGAAGAAAGTTTAGGGGAGTCGTTGACTGACAAACAACTAGATAAGATCCGGCGAGATAATCAAAATAAAGCTCGTTGTTCAATTGAAACATTAAAACACTCTATGGCGGTGATAAAGGAGTTGGAACATGGAAAATAGGCAGGACTGGAGCATTGAAAAGCCTAATGCTAATGAAGTCGGTCAAAAAATAGCCAAAAAATGGGCTTTTGATCGTGGTTTAGACTGGAATCTGTTGGAGGAAAAAGCGCATATTCGCGCTGTTTACGCCGGTCGACAATATGGTGGCGCAGGTGTAGCCGTTCCGATGTTTGGCGTTCCTCGACAAAACGAGATTGTTAGAATCTGTCGGCCAATTAACCACGTCCGTTACCTCAACCCCCCGGGAAAAATTGAGGCGTTGTTCAATCATCAGGTTTTAGATGGAAATAATGACCCTGTGATTATCACAGAGGGAATTACTGATGCTTTAACGATGATCCAAATAGCTCCACCGCAAGTCAAGGTTGTTAGCATTCCTGGTGTCGTTTATGCTTCTAAACCGGAGATTTTCGAGAAACTGGCAGGCCGAATTGTTTTAACCGCAATGGATAACGACAAGCCTGGTTATGAGGCAACAAAAAATCTTTTTGAATCTCTCATGGTAGTCGGGGTAGAAAGCGTAAGAAAACTTGAGATCCCGGCTCAATTTAACGACATCAATGAATGGTTTATGGCGGCAGGTGAGAATGAAATTAACATCGAAATTATGCTGCAATATGCGGCGGCGCTGCATGAGATTGAGGCAAAAAAAAATAATAATATTGTAAAATATAATGAACAAACACCTTCGATAATATTTTCGCGCTAAACTGTGGGAAATGTACAATTTTGGCGGTAAAGCAAACAGTGGGTTTATGGGGATCGTCGGCAAAGACTGGATTCCCATCGGTATTGGCGGAATGTTTGGCCTCCTGTTTTTACAAACAGGGCAATTGCCTCTGGCATTAATAATTATCTGTTTTTCATTTTCACTTTCATTAGTGAAAATCGCTAAACGTTCACTATGGGAAATTTTTCTAAATGCCATTGTTTTCCCATTCCAAAATCACAAACAACAAATTAAGAACATTTTTTTCACTCCTAATCAACCACTAATAGAGAGTGGTAATTTTCTCGGCTTGATCCCGGAGTTTGATAAAAAGATATTCCCTGGTGTTCAAAGAAAAACAGGTTTCACAAGTGTTGTTTTCCAAATTATCCCTGGCGGCGGTAATTTTGCACTTAAAGAGGAAGCTCAAGTCGAAGCGATTTTATGGAGTTTTGGATCATTTCTAAATGTGCTCTCATCAAAAAAAACTGTCAAGAAGTTTAAATTGATTGAAATACACTCCCCGAATACGGACTCAACACATATTGGATGGTATAAAGAACACGGCAAAAAAACACCTTTTTACGAAGAAGTTTTAGATCGTTCAGCGCAGGCAACATCACTTCACGCATTTTTATTTCAGGTTGATTTTTCCATTCCAAACTCAGCTTCTGCACTTCAAAACGAAGTCAACGCAATTGTTAGTGATTTAACACAAGCTGGGTTGACGGCAAAAACTCTTTCAGCCGAAGAGGTGGAAGTTGTAATCGGTGGGGTTTTGGATCCGCAAGCTCTTTTTGAAAATGACAACAATTCTCTGGCAGTCGCCGGGTGGAAAAAGATCTACT
>JAJZOC010000082.1 GCA_021852095.1 bacterium
CTTTTGGTAATAGTTAAATAAGCGCGTGTTAAAGTAGAGGATTCAGGAGCATGGCTTTCCGCGTTTAAAAGCAAAAAAGCAAAAAAAGAGTATTGGACAATGTTTAAGAAACACGGCACAACCTTTGGATTATCCAACGAACGCGTCGTCGCAACCCAAACTGGATAAAATTTATCAAACCTGTTCTTGACAATCTAAGAAACATCCTGTAATATTCATACTATGAATAGCAATTCTCTTATTATCCTTAACCTTAGCATCCTCCTCATCGAGGAATGTTAATGGTTTGGGAGAAAAGAGATATGTGAAATAAAAAACTAAATTAAAAACCATAAATCTCCCAAACAAGGGAGATTTTTTTGTTGGAAAAATATGAGCATAATTGAAACTAGAGCTATAAATCCTGATTATTCATCATCTAAGGAAACTCCTCCCTTAGTTGGTAGAGAAAAATATCCGATAACGAGACGAATGGGAGTAAAAGCACATCTTTTGGAACGCAAAGCTATCGCATCTATTACTCCTCAAGTTGCAATAGCTATTGAACAAAAGCTGCATAATAATAGCTCAATTGCATGGCGATCTTTGATAGGCGATGGCAGACCTAAGTCAGCTTATTTTACATTACTTGATGGACAATTAATAATCGAATGGGGAGAAATAGACGTTAATAATGGCCAAGCAAAACTACATAATTACCTTAATCGCACGATAGACTTCATTACTCGCAGGGAAAATGGTGGTGTAATCCGGTCTGGACATATTGCAGACATACAAATACCAGACTTCCAATATCCGACTCCAAACACGACTCAACGAGTAGGACTTATTGATTCTATAAACAAAGAAAGAATAATTACTCCCAACATTGCCGAATATCATATAGTTACTACGCTCTGGCAACAGGGCATCATTCCGGTTTCTTCCAATGGTTATCCAGCAATAATTAGCCAAACCGACCCACACCAACACTCGTTTACGAACAATGAGTAGCATGGTATAATCAGTCTATGAAGGGGGCTCGTAGCTCAGCTGGTTAGAGCGTTGCATTGACATTGCAAAGGTCAGAAGTTCGAGTCTTCTCGAGCCCACTACTAAAAAACTAAAGCCTGTTGCGGCGATATAACAGATTTGATAAACTAATTATAGAGATGACAAGAGACGAGGCTTATAAAATCTTAACCACTTATCTTAAAAATCCGAATCTTATCAAACACTCTCTGGCGGCAGAGGCGGTAATGAAGGCGTTATGCAAAAGGCTTTCTGCAAATCCTAATCCCGAAGACGAGAACAAGTGGGGAATTGTCGGACTACTGCACGACGCGGACTATGAAATATGCAAGGGACATCCGGAAGAACACGGACTGCTCCTTTTCCAGAAAGAACCAAACAAAATCCCGGAAGATATCGCCTACGCCATCAAAGCCCACAACTATGAATACACAAAAATTATGCCCAAAACAAATATGGACTGGGCGATTGCCTCCTGCGATCAACTAACCGGTCTGATAGTCGCCGCAACTCTTATCCATCCCGACAAAAAACTCGCATCCATTACCCCCGAATTTATAATAAACAGATTCAAAGAAAAATCATTTGCCAAAGGAGCGGACAGAAACTCCATTTTAAGATGCGAAACCCAGCTTAGAATTCCCCTCAATGAGTTTATAGAAATCTCGCTTAGAGCGATGCAGAGAATAAGTAACGAGCTCGGGCTATAAAAGATATGACTACAAGAATGGACCACATCCGGCAAGGCGTTTAGTTTTACAAAACACCTCGAAACTGATAAAATAATTTCATGGATCAATCAAAAATTAATAAAGACCATAAACAAATAGGTCAAGAGTTAGAATTATTTTTTACAGACGATATTGCACCCGGCGCGCCTTTTTGGCTTCCAAAAGGAATGATAATTTTTAAGGAACTTGAGAAATACATCCGCGAGTTAACCTCTAAAGCCGGCTATCAAGAAACTTCCACTCCGATAATGGTCAAGTCAGAATTATTTAAGCAGTCAGGACACTGGATTAAATTTGGAACTCATAATATGTATAACTTGCCTCTTTACGAAGACGAAGAGATAGAAGAAATCAAGAAAGATCCCAAAAAAGCTAAAGCTGAGGGTAAAATAGATATTTTCCAAATGAGAGATAATGAAACGCCAGTTTATGCCCCTATGATGAATTATTCTCTCAAACCAATGAATTGTCCGGAATCAACTATTATCTACAGATTTAAAATGAGAAGCTACAAAGAACTCCCACTAAGACTTTCTGAAATCGGAAGGCTTCACAGAAGAGAAAAATCAGGCGAAGTAAACGGCCTTTTAAGAGTAAGGCAAATCACTATGGATGACGCGCATATTTATGCTACCGAAAACCAGATTTTTGATGAAGTTTCGAACATTTTGGATATGATGATTGCTTTTTATAAAAATTTTGGCTTTGAATACGAATTCAGATTTGCAACAAGACCCGAACAAAGAGCCGGAAAAGATGAAATGTGGGATAGGGCTGAAAAAGATTTAGCAGAAGTATTAAAGAAAAAAGGAATTAAAGCAGGCGACAAAAAAGGGGATGGGGCGTTCTATGGTCCTAAGATAGATCTGCACATCAAAGATTCCTTAGGAAGAGAATGGCAGCTGGCAACAGTACAACTTGATTTTCACCAGCCAGAAGCATTCAAATTATCCTACATTGATAACGAAGGTAAAGAAAAAAAACCTGTTATGATTCATCGGGCAATCTTCGGTTCCTTCGAAAGATTTATTGGAATTTTGACAGAACATTATCAGGGCGCGTTTCCTGTTTGGTTGTCTCCTATTCAGATTATTATTCTTCCCATCGCTGATCGACATAGCGAATATGCGGAGAAAATTCTTAATAAACTTAAAGAAGAAAATATTCGTACAGAGCTTGATACGCGGCAGGAAACTCTTCAGGCCAAAATACGCGATGCCACTTTACAAAAAGTACCTTATATGGGTATAATAGGAGACAAGGAAGTTCAGAATTCAGACGAAGAAGTAATATCGGTAAGAACCAGAGAAGGAAAAGATCTTGGGCAGATAAGTTTGTCCGAGTTTATTAAAAAGCTAAAAACAGAAATTGATAAAAAGGTTTAAACGAAAACAAGAACACAAAAAGTTTTATAGAACAAATGAGCGCATTAGGGCTCAAAATGTTCGTGTTTTAGATAGTCTTGGTAAACAAATTGACATATTGCCTTTTTTTGATGCCCTAAAAAAAGCAAGGGAGGAAAAACTGGATTTAGTCGAAATCGCGCCGAATGCAAATCCTCCGGTTGTCAAGATAATAAACTTTAAGAAATTTTTGTACCAGGAAGAAAAAAAGAAAAGAGAAGAGAAAAAGAATAATAAAACGTCGCAGACTAAAGAAATTCGCCTGGGACCCTTTATGAACGAACATGATCTTTGGGTCATGATAAGAAGAGGAGAAGAATTTTTAAAGAATAACGACAAAATAAGGTTAGTTGTAAAATTTAGAGGACGACAAATTACCCATCCTGAATTCGGACGAAATATTATAAACAAAGTAATTGCAGAACTTCAGAATATTTCAAAAACAGAT
>JAJZOC010000069.1 GCA_021852095.1 bacterium
AGAGTCCCTCCCGTCCAGCATGGACATAAGCGCCGCGCGGCCCTCTGCCAACCCTAAGACCTTTTACCCCAACGGAAAGCCCCAGCCCGCCCTTTGAGAGGTTCAGGCGAACAAGACCGAAGTTAATACCTTTGCGAATATACCAAGCCATGACTTTCCTCTTTCTCTCTCTTTTTTATTCTTTCTTCAAGAAGAAAACCATGCAATTTTTATCACCCATAAAGGTTCAATTTCTTTAGAAGCAGAACAAAAACAAGTTGAAAAAAGGTTGCGAATGTCCTTGGAGAAGTTTTGACCCATTTAATAAAAATTGTGTTATTTTTTGCAATGTTCGGCTCACTTAAATCTTAATTGCCAATAATTAAATGAGTGGCAATCATGAGTGGAATACGCATTGAAACCTCATCCTACAGACTTAAAGTTTTTCTCGAACTTCAGCTTTAATGCGCGATCCATAAAAATAAGGATTGAAACTTGTTACGGAATTCTTAACAAAAAGAAAATAAAGGAGGGCTTTAATGCGCGATCCATAAAAATAAGGATTGAAACCATGGGAAACCGGATATTATAATATCAAAATTAAAGACGATATTTTTTATAAACGGCTGTTTTTGGCACCGCCATAAAGACTGCAAGAAATCAACAATGCCTAAAACAAATATTGAATATTGGGAAAAGAAGCTTAAAAGAAATGTTGAAAAACAGGCGGAGGATATAAGAGTGTTAAGAAATGAAGGATGGAAAGTTTATATTATTTGGGAATGCGCGATTTAAAGATAAAAATAAGCTGTATGAAAGAATTCTTAAAATATATGATGAACACAAAATTTAAAATTGCCGATTTATTCTGCGGACCCGGAGGTCTATCTTTAGGGGCTTTAAATGCTGAGGTTATAGATAAAGACGGGAAAGTATGGGGTATTGATCCCGTATTTGCGTGCGATATTGATAAAGACGCATGCAGAACATATGCAAAAAATATTCACAAAGGAGATTTATCCAAAGTTGTCCTCGCCGCTGTTGAAGATTTAGATTTTAACAGTATTCCATATTTTGACGCATTGGCTTTTGGGTTTCCTTGCAACGATTTCAGCGTTGTGGGTAAGCAGAAGGGTTTTAAGGGCAAATACGGTCCTTTATATACTTACGGCATAAAGGCAATAAATACACATAATCCTAAATGGTTTATAGCTGAAAATGTAAGGGGCTTAAAAAGCGCAAATGAAGGGAATGCCTTTTTAAAGATATTAGATGATATGGAAAATGCAGGAGCAGGCTACCGTCTAACTGTTCATTTATATAAATTTGAAGAATATGGAGTGCCGCAAACTCGGCATAGGATTGTAATTGTAGGAATTAGGAAAGATTTGGGGCTGGAGTTTAAGGTTCCTGCGCCTGTGGCTGACGGCAGATTTATTTCAGCCAAAGAAGCAATAGAAAACCCCATAATATTAGCCAATGCGCCAAACAACGAAATAACCGTCCAGTCCAAAATCGTTACGGAAAGACTTAAACATATACCGCCAGGTGAAAACGCCTGGTATGATGGAATACCGGAGCACCTTAAATTAAATGTTAAGGGAGCGAGAATGAGCCAGATATACAAGCGGCTCGATCCGGATAAGCCGTCATACACAATAACAGGCAGCGGGGGCGGGGGGACGCATGTTTACCACTGGAGCGAAAACAGGGCGTTGACTAACAGAGAGCGGGCGAGGCTCCAGACATTTCCGGATGATTTTATTTTTGAAGGTTCTAAGGAAAGCGTTAGGAAGCAGATAGGTATGGCTGTCCCGCCAAAAGCCGCACGGATTATCTTTTCTGCTGTTTTAAAAACATTTGCAGGGATAAGCTACGATTGGGTTATGCCGAGTATCGCCCATGGATACAGCGAGGTTTGTTGTGATATTCCTCTTTTTAATGTGGTATAATTAATTATAGTCCTTTTAGCAACTGCTCCCAGCATGCCTTGTTTTTATGTAAATTCCCTGTTTTTTTAACATAACGGAGCCCGTCAAAAGCCTGTCCTGGAATTTCATTAACCTTTTCCAGCTCATCTATGCTACACCAACCGGCTATTTCGCAGGGGATACTTTTGAAATCAGGCATTTTGTCTTTATAGGAAGGATAATGCCGCTGGCAATTAACTAATTCAACTATCCTGTCCTTGGTTATCCTTAATAAATGGTCGTCAGGAATGTTTGGACGGCAGAAAATATATATTTCAGACTTTCTTTCCTGAATTGTTATCTCATTTTCGCCCAGGACTAAATATGCACTTTTAGGTTTGGATGACTTTATCCCGACGCCGAGCTTAGGTTTCCTTGATTTTCCATTATCAATGACGGCAATAATATCCTGGGGGACTATGTCATCGTGTATATCAAAATCTAGTTCAATTTCGACGCCAAATCCCTTTTTGAAGAATTTTTTAACGGCAACCTCTGCCAGCTGTCCTTTTACCCAGTTTGTTATTTTTTGGCCGAACTCTCTCTGGCGCGCAGTGCCCCAATCGGAAAGAACATAACCTCTGAAATGCTGAGCAAGGGCGAAATCAAGGCAGAGTGAGTAATCATCTATATCTAAAGCAACCGTTCTCCATTTGTAATCAGCGAGCCAATTTTGAAGTTCCTGCTTATTAAATCTAAATGGGCCTTTATTATTTCTTCTTGGCAGACTGCTAAATTCGCCTGCACTTCTAAAATAATTTTCAAAAGTCTTCTCGTCTAAAGTTGTAAACTCAACAGCTTCTCGTTTGTTTAAAATTTGGTCAGTCATAAGTGCCTCAGAATCATTTATTTTTTTATTGATTTAATTTTTGCTTTTATACTCAACTAAAAATGGTTTGCGAAATTTAGCTGCTGTTAACCAGTTGAAAATTTTCTGTGAGTAAGCGTTTCAATTCATCACGATACAGCGTGGCTACTTTAGCAAAGAACCCTCTAACTCATAAAGCCCTGCCCGCGTTTTTTTATCAAGTAAGCAGCCGTCTGGGTTGTTTTGACTTCATCAAACATTAAATTCATCCGATTCATCCCCTTGTTTACTTTTTCTATTCTCTCCCTAATTTCCCCCCTCTGTCCGCTGCCAAACCCGCCCTTCACCCATACGGTTAAACAGCATTTTGCAAAAGAGGGCAAAAATGGGCTTCACTTCTTTGTCTAACGGATCATTTCGAAACTTAGAAACAGGGTTTGATCTCTTAAGTTTCCCTGGAAGGTCAGTAAAATGCGGAAACCCAAATAAAATCTGACAAAATTTAAAAAATAAACTCTCTTTGGATTATTTAGGGAACCTAAGTATTGATCTAACGTCCATCTAACGGACGAGTCCAAAAAGGGGTAAAAATGGACAAACTCACCTCAACTTGAAAAGCGGCTTAAACCCCTATGAATACTGAACAAACTCAATGAAACTAAAAGAGGGCAAAAAGTGGCACATTGGACTTACATTCAGGAGGTCAGAGGTTCAAGTCCTCTTTCGCCCACCAGGATTTAT
>JAJZOC010000054.1 GCA_021852095.1 bacterium
AAACAAAATTGCAGTTTTTGGGAAAAAACGGCAAGCTTACACTTTTAATAAAAAGCATAAATTCTCTTCCAAACGAACAAAGACCTGCCATAGGCAGACTTGCCAACGAGGTAAAACGAGCCATAGAAGAAACACTAGACAGCAAAGAACAATCCCTTAAACAAATTAAAGATCAAAAAAGAAAAAAGGATGA
The DNA here is from genome assembly GCA_021852095.1 of bacterium. Taxonomy (GTDB): domain Bacteria; phylum Patescibacteriota; class Microgenomatia; order Levybacterales; family UBA12049; genus JAMCTM01. Next base: position 194 of record JAJZOC010000054.1, read on the forward strand.
GAAAATAGACATAAGCCTACCCGGATTAAGGCCGAGTCTTGGACACCTGCATTTGATAACCCAAGCAATAGATGAAATAAGCTCTATTTTTGAACACATTGGTTTTAAGAGAGTAAGATACCCAGAGATAGAATGGGATTGGTACGCATTTGAGGCGCTTAATTTCCCCAAAAACCATCCGGCTCGGGATGACTGGGAAACGTTTTTCATAGATCAAATAGAAGATCCAAAAAAAGGACCGGCAATATTAACTCCTCATACATCCTCCGGACAAATAAGAGAGATGGAAAACAAAAAACCTCCGATTAGAATGCTAAATATCGCTAAATGCTACAGGAGGCAATCTGATATTTCACATAGTCCAATGTTTCACCAATTTGAAGGACTGGTTGTAGACACAGATATCTCCATAACACATTTAAAGGGAGCTTTGGATTACTTTGTTAAATCCTATTTTTCAAAAGAGAGGGTTTCCCGAATAAGGCCATATCACTTTCAATTTACCGAGCCTTCATTTGAGGTAGATGTAACCTGCGGAATGTGCCTTGGAAAAGGATGTAAACTCTGTAAAGCAGGCTGGTTGGAACTGGGAGGAGCAGGGATGGTTCATCCAAATGTGCTTAAAGCGGTAAATATAGACAGCAATAAATATAGCGGGTTTGCTTTTGGATGGGGAGTAGAGAGAGTGCTTATGATGAAAGAAGGAATAGAAATAGATGATTTAAGAATGCTTTACTCAAGCAATCTGGATTTTCTGGAACAATTTTAAATTGATGTTATGAATATAAAAATCCTGGATAGCTGGCTAAGAGACTACGTAGAAACAAAAGCTACTCCATTCGAAATAGCAAAGAATTTGTCTCTTTCAAGTGTTTCTGTGGAACGTGTGGAAAAATACGGAAAGGATTTCGTTTATGATATAGAAGTTACCACAAATAGAGCAGACCTCATGTCTGTGGTTGGTATCGCCCGAGAATGTGCGGCGATCCTGCCCCGATTCGGAATAAAGACTTCCTTTACTTATACGCCACAGGAACCGCCAAAAGAGATTCCTCATGAAAAATTTCCTATCAATATCAGAATTGATCCCCATCTCGTTTCGAGAATTTGTGCTGTTGTTATGGAAGTACATGTAACAGATTCACCAAAATATATACAAGAAAGGCTTAAAGCGTCCGGAATCAGAAGCCTAAATAATCTCGTAGATATTACAAATTATGTTATGCGTGAAATTGGCCATCCAACCCATGTTTTTGACTACGACAGATTAAATACTAAAGACTTATTCATTAGACTCTCCCGAAAAGGGGAAAAAATTGTAACTCTAGATAAACAAGAGAGAATTCTTAAAGGAGGTGACATTGTCGCAGATAACGGAAATGGAGAAATAGTTGATCTTCTAGGAGTGATGGGAACCTTAAACAGCGTGGTAACTGATAGTACAAAAAAAGTTCTATTTTTTATAGACAACAATAATCCTGAATATATCCGAAAAACTTCAATGAACCTTGGGATAAGATCGGAGGCGGCTGTTTTAAACGAGAAGGGAGTTGATCCGGAATTAGCAACAGAAGCCCTTTTGAGAGGTATTAATCTTTTTATAAGTACTGCTCGCGGTAAAGTAGTATCTCCGATTTTAGATATCTATCCGAAAAAAGGAGAAAGACGCTCGATATCTATCTCGCAAGACAAAATAAATAAAACAATAGGAATCGAAATTCCGCTAAAGTCATCCTTTAATTTCTTAACAAATCTTGGGTTTAATCCTTCCATAAAAGATACATCTATAGAAGTACAGGTGCCGAGTTTTAGATTAAGTGATATTAGAACGCAGGAAGATCTTATTGAGGAAATAGCAAGGATATACGGATATCATCTTTTACCAAGCATAATACCGCCATTAACGAAACCTCAGGATTACAGTATAAATAACGATGAATTTCGTTTTGAAAAACAAATTAAAGACGCTTTTAAATATTGGGGTTTTACAGAAGTCTATACTATGTCCATGGTATCTGAAGAACTTCTGGACGGCCCAAGCAACCAAGCAGTCAAAATTAAAAATCCATTAACCACAGACTTAATTTACATGAGAAAGTCTTTGATTCCAAGTCTTCTTCAATCAGTAAGGGAAAACAGCACAAGAGATAATATAAAGATCTTCGAAATCGCAAACGTATACAATAAAAATGATTCTGAACTGCCTAAAGAGACTCTTATGATAGGCTGTTCAATTAAAGAACCTAATGCATCATTTTATGAAGTAAAGGGCTTGATAGAACAATTGCTTTTAGATTTAGGGATTAAGAAAATCTCCTTTGTAAAAAGGATTGATGCGGGAGAAGGGTCAGATATATATGTAAATAAAGATTTTATCGGCACGGTTGAAATATTGGATACTGATCTAATAGACTTTGAGATTAATTTTTCAACTATTCTACGGCTTGCAAACCGCGGAAAAATATATAAACCTGTTCCTAAATTCCCACCTGTTATCGAAGATATAAGAATTACCGTGGAATCCTCTATAAGCTATGAACAAATAATCTCGCTCATAAAAACACAAACTAGTCTTATAGAAAGCGTGTCTCTCATAGACATCTACAATAACAAAAAGACTTTCAGAATAGTTTACCGCGATCAAAAAAAGAGTCTAACCCGCGAAGAAGTAGCTATCCAAAGAAAAAAAATCTATAGTGTTCTTAAAAAGGAACTAAATGCCGTAATAGGCTAAATCTCTATCCGTTATATTTATAATTGGATACTTGAGTCGGAGGATAATATTGCCAATCCGCAGCAGAATAATTTTCTTTTACCCAAGCATCTATTCCTTCCTGCCAACGGTTTACTCCATCTGTTGAAACAGGATCATCTTCATGAAAAACTATATAATCTTTTGTGGTGTAATCTCCATGACTAATTTCATCCTGATTCGCCAGCTTAGACGGATCATGGGTTGAAATCTTAAGTTTCTGATAAATTGGCGACGGACTTGTCGGCTCTGTACCTTTTATAAAATATTCTGATCGAACAGGTTCATTAGGCACAGGCAAACCTCCGCCTAAAGCATCTATCTGCATCGCTATAACATCATTCGGCTTTTTAGGAGGTTCGTCAGGTTTTCCTTTTAGGATATAACTCATAATATCATGCCAGATGGGAGATGCCCCTGTTTCTCCCGAAGCAATAGCTTGA
>JAJZOC010000038.1 GCA_021852095.1 bacterium
AATTGAACAATCCCTGCCAATACCTTACCTGCCTTAATTCTATTACCAAAACAGAGCTGCGCACTTTTATATCCATCTTTATCTATTGTCTTAATCTGTAAAATATAATTATTTCCAGTTAAAACACTAGTTACCGGTATTCTTGTGCCGTTTTCAAGAAATGCCTGAGATTGTTCAATTTTTTTACCAATTAATGCGTTTAACATAAACATCAAAAAAGGCAGCCTAATTCAGCTGCCACAACAAAAAACCAATAACTCTGAAAAGAGTTTTTTGCCGAAATTAGGCTTTCATTACCTCCATTAATTTAATTAATTATACAATAACCCAATCGTAAATACAAGTAGCGGATGTTAAAAAAACAAAATATCCATGTAAATTACTACTAGAACCAACTTTTCTTTTTAGAACTTTCCGCGTCTAATTCCTCAAGCAGTTCTTTTTGTCTTCCTGTAAGACGGGTCGGCACTGTTATTTTTATTCTCACATAATGATCGCCTTTTCCAGATCCTCGAAGATGTGAAACCCCTTTACCTCTAAGCCTTATTACCGTTCCTGGCTGGGTGCCGGCCGGAACTTTTATAGTAATCACTCCCTGCACAGTATCTACTTCCAATTCCGATCCAAGAGCCGCTTTCGTAAAAGATATTTCTTCCTCTGCAATAATATCATAACCCTCGCGTTTAAATTTATTATCTCCTTTTACACTAATTATTACATCATAATCGTTAAATCTAATCTGAGATCCTTCATCAACACCTGCCGGAATTTTTATCTTTTGCGTTTTCCCGTTTATATTAACTGATTTTTCAGTCCCATTTACCGCCTCCATAAAATCTATAGTCAAAGAATAAGCTTGTCTCTGCCGAGAACGGGCACCGAATGGTGACCCACCGCCGAAAAACTGTTCAAAGATTTCAAACGGATCGGAAAAACCGCCAAAATCAAAATCCTGACCTCCCCCTGAAGTAGTATACGTATAAGTAAAAGGGCCATAATGTCCGCCTTGAGTTCCGCCGAACGGACCGCCTCCTTGAGCTCCCTGTTCGAATGCTTGATGCCCCAATTGATCGTAGGTCTGTCTTTTTTGCGGATCGGACAATACTTCATAAGCTTTTGTTACCTCTTTAAACTTTGCTTCTGCTTCTTTTGTTTTGTTGCGATCCGGATGATACTGAAGCGCAAGTTTACGATAGGCGCGCTTGATCTCCTCCGGTGTTGCGGATTTTGAAATTCCTAAACTTTCGTAGTAATCTTTGTTATCTGCCATAATCGTATTATACTAAAAAAGCGCCATCCGCGCTCAATTTTTAATTTTAAATTTTAAATTTTGAATTAATTTACCACTTCTCCCTCAACCGGTTCCTCCTGCTTTGCATCTTCTTTCTTTTCTCCGTCTGCTGCCGACTGTTCTTCGTTGTTTGTTGACTGTTGGTCGTTATCTGTTGGTTGTTTAGGAGCTGAACTGGACTGTGCCATTGCCTGACCAACCTTTTGTATGGAATCCGACAAATCTTTTGTTTTTGCTTCCAGATCTTCTTTCGTACCTGTATCAAGAATTGATTTAAGAGCGGTAATTTTTTCTTCGGTTTCTTTTTTTAGTTCGTCATTTACCTTGTCTCCTGCATCCTTGAGTGTTTTCTCCGAGGTAAAAATAAGTGAATCTGCGGCATTTCGCGCCTCAATTTTTTCTTTTTTCTCTGCGTCTTCCTTAGCATGCATTTCCGCATCTTTGGTCATTTTTTCAACCTCTTCTTTAGACAAACCTGTGGAACCGGTAATCTTTATGCTTTGCTCCTTACCCGTTGCCTTATCCTGTGCCTTAACACTTAAAATACCGGACGCATCAATATCAAATGATACCTCTATTTGGGGAACTCCGCGCGGAGCAGGAGGAATTCCGTCAAGAACAAAACGTCCCAAAGATTTGTTGTCGACAACCATAGGCCGTTCTCCCTGAAGGATATTAATTTCAACTTGAGTCTGATTATCCCCAGCGGTTGAAAAAACTTGGGACTTTGACGTCGGAATAGTTGTATTTCTACTGATAAGAGGTGTTGAAACTCCCCCCAAAGTCTCGATTCCCAAAGTTAAAGGAGTTACGTCCAAAAGCAAAACATCTTTTACCTCTCCTCCTAAAACTCCTCCTTGAACCGCGGCCCCAACAGCGACAACTTCATCCGGATTAACCGATTTATTTGGTTCTTTACCAAAGAATTTGGTTACTGTCTCAACAATCTTGGGCATTCTTGTCATTCCGCCGACCAAAACTACCTCGTCTATATCCGACGCTTTAACTTTTGCGTCTTTAAGAGCAAGCTCTACCGGCTTAATAGTTTTTTGAATAAGATCATCAACTATCTGCTCTAGTTTTGCGCGGGTTAAAGTCATGGTTAAATGCAGAGGTCCTTCTTTACCTTGAGTAATAAACGGCTGGTTGATTGACGCCTCGGCTGCGCTGGATAATTCTATCTTTGCCTTTTCTGCTGCTTCCCTCAATCTTTGAAGAGCCTGCGAATCGCGACGCAAATCTACATTATTTTCTTTTTTAAACTCATCCGCGATGTAATCAACAATTTTTTGGTCAAAATCATCTCCTCCCAAATGCGTGTCTCCGTTGGTGGATTTAACTTCGTAAACTCCTTCTCCTAACTCAAGAATGGAGATATCAAAGGTTCCGCCTCCCAAATCATAAACCGCAATTGTATGGGCGTTTTTCTTATCCAGTCCGTAAGCTAATGCCGCAGCAGTTGGTTCGTTGATAATTCGCAAAACCTCAAGTCCGGCAATCTCTCCGGCTTGTTTTGTAGCCTGACGCTGTGAATCATCAAAATATGCAGGGACAGTAATAACTGCTTGGCTAATTTTGCCTCCGAGATAGGATTCTGCATCGGACTTTATTTTTTGTAAAATCATGGCGGAAATCTCTTGAGGAGTAAAAGTTCGTCCCTCTACCTCAACCACTGCCATCCCATCCCGGCCGGCTTTAATCGTATAAGGCAGCCATTTCATGTCAAACTGAACAGATTCGTCCTTGAACTTTCTTCCCATTAAACGCTTTACCGAAAAGATTGTTCTTTTTGGCTTAAGAACGAGCTGTCTTTTGGCAACGTCTCCGACCACATGAGAGATAGGGTCAACAACCGAGGGTATGACATTCCTGCCTTCGGCCGAGTGAATAATCTTAGGCGATCCGCCCTCCATAACTGCCACTGCTGAATTTGTTGTTCCTAAATCTATTCCAATAATCTTACTCATAGTCTTAAATGTTTTTAGTTTACTTTATTTTTTCTTGATAGCAAATTTTATTTACTATCAGATTGCTCCATG
>JAJZOC010000051.1 GCA_021852095.1 bacterium
GAGATTTGCCACATAGCTTTTCAGCCGCCTGTTTTTAATGATAAATGGTTTAGGACATTTAAAAAGGTAAACAAAGATTTTGCCGACAATATAAAAAAAGAGATAAAAGGTAAGACTTTTGTCTGGGTTAATGATTATCAGTTAGCGTTTGTGCCAAGTCTTCTGCCGAAAAATAAAAATCTAACAATTGCAATGTTTTGGCATATACCCTGGCCTACATGGGAAATATTTCGTGTGCTTCCGTATAAAAAGGAGCTTTTGGAGGGTATGTTGAGTTGTGATTTTATAGCTTTTCATAGAGGTTATCAAGCAAGAAACTTTTTGGATACAGTAGAGCGTGAATTGGCTGTTCAAATAGATCAGGAAACAAGTACGGTGCGTTTTGGCGATAAAAGGACAGTTGTAAAAAGTCTGCCGATGGGTATTGATACGGATGTAATAGAAAACATAGTCGGCAACGAAGAAAAAGACACATTATCGGGTAAACTGATTAAGTTTTTCCTAAAAGAAAAAAAGACAGAAAAGACAGACGGCATTTATGCATTATTTAACAATTACAAAGTCATGCTTGGGGTTGACAGGTTTGATTATACAAAAGGATTAAGATTGAGAATGATGGCCATTGACAGGTTTTTTGAGAAAAACGAAAAATATAAAGGAAAGGTAGTTTATGTTGGCATATTAGCTCCTTCAAGAAAAGGAATACCCGCTTATGATAATTTCGTGAAGGATGTATGCGAGCTGATTGATGCGATTAATAAAAAACACCAGAAAGGAGACTGGAAACCGATACACGCAGTGGTTAAAGTTTTTTCAAGACCTGATATACTCGAGTTTTATAAAAAAGCCAGTCTTTGTTTGGTGACACCTCTTGATGATGGCATGAATTTAGTGTCGAAAGAATATGTTTTGGCTTCTTCCTTTTCCTCCAATCCGGGCATGTTGGTTCTTTCACAATTTGCGGGTTCAGCCATAGATCTTTCCCGGTCGTTAATCGTGAATCCCTATGATATAGAAAGTTTAGCCGACGCGATAAAGCAAGGGTTGGAAATGGATAAAAATGAAATAAAAAAACGCATCATGAGTATGAGGGCAACACTCGAGGATAGGAATATTTACCAATGGGCTCTGGATTTTATAAAAAATGGCATAGAGGCAAAAAATAGAATATAAGAGAAATTATGGCAGATTTTACTTTCTTGGAAAACCCTCTTTCTAAAAAATGGGTGATTTTGGCGCCCCGGCGGGCAAAACGTCCGAATGTTGCCGCGGGTACAGAACCTGTTTGTCCATTTTGCGTTGGCCGGGAAAAAAACGAACAAGAGCTCTATAGGGTTGGGGGAGAAGATACGGATGATAATTGGAAAATAAGGGTTTTAAGAAATAAGTTTCCTTTTGCCGCGATTCACGAGATTATAATTCACTCGCCGGATCATCATAAAAATTTTGGTGATTTGTCTACAGAACAGACAGAATTGATAATCCAAACCTATCGGCAAAGGTATAATTTGCATAAAGACAAAGGCCAGGTTTATATTTTTCATAACCACGGTGAAGGAGGAGGAGAAAGTCTGCCTCATCCGCATACTCAATTAACTGTAATTCCCAAAGAGGTCAAGATGGATATACCGCGTCTTGATCCATCGGCAACCTCAAATTTTGCGCTTAAGCCGCTAGATCTTCAGAATACTGCAAATCATAACAATCAGAAGATCGGATTATCAGAATATCAGACTGTTCAGACAAATGATTTTTATCTTTTTTGTCCGCAAACCTCGCAATGGCCCGACGAGGTTTGGGTCGCGCCAAAAAAACGCGGCAGACTTTTTGGAGAGATAACGGATGCGGAGATAACGGATCTTGTTTTTATTCTGTCCCGTTTGATTCAGATTATGGATCTTCGCCACGGACACGAATTTCCATATAATTTTTATATTTATCCAGGCGGGGATTGGTATTTGCGGCTTATTCCGCGGGTTAAAATGCTTGGCGGTTTTGAAATTGGCACAGGTGTTTTTGTTAATACCCAAAACCCGAATGAAACCATAAGCTTTATAGCAGAGCATTTTAAGAATCCGAATATTGAAAAGATCAAAAGAGAACAGCAGGCAGATTATGAAAAGAAGATCTAATTGTGGTCCGCAAACATTTTGTGGGGCTATTTTATTCACCATAAAGTTGTCGTGACGACAAAATTGTCCAACTTTTCACTGAAATAAAAAGAGAAAAAGTCTTTTCATTTACTCTCAAAGTCAATTTGAGAATTGTAGGCGTTGTTCTTGTTCTTGGAGTATTCGGGATTTTCGGCGGAGGGGAGATTTTATGCGATCGGGGAGTGAAAAGCGAAATCGGGGTTATAAAAACAGTTTCTTTAGAAGCCAGTTGATTATGTAAAAACTGGGAAGAAGTGCTGGAATTGTGTTCAGACATGATATATCATGAAGTATATGCCTACATATTTTGGAGCGGTGATTTTAGGTATTCCTCTTCTGCTCTTTTTGTTCTACTCAAGGCCAGATTTAAGGCATAAAATGATTTACATGGGGATACTCATTACCTTTGTAGCCCCTTTAGATACGTTCTTTATCCCAACCTATTGGCATCCAAAGATATTGATGTCTCTATTTGGTCTTCCAATTGATATCTTTACTCTTCTCTTTGGATTTGAATTGGGTAGTATAGCGTCTGTTCTTTACGAAGAATGGAGCAAGCGGACTTTTGTTAGTGATAAGAAGAAACGTCATCCGCTAAAATATATCGTGCTGCTTGGGCCGATTTCGCTATTTATACTGAAAGAATTTACACAGCTCAATTTCATGTATGATGTTCTTATCTCAACAATCATTGCAATCGCGACGATAATATTGGTTCGTCCAGATCTTTTGTATGATGTTATTTATTCCGGTATTTTATTTAGTGTTATCTATGGATCACTACTTAGTCTTTATCTATTTCTCTTTCCTAATGTAATCTTAGCTTGGAATCTTTATAGCTTTCCCCAACATTTTATATTAAATATTCCTGTCTACGAAATTCTTTGGGGTTTTGTTTCAGGGGCATTTATAGGTCCGTTGTATGAATTTACCCACGATGATGTTTTACGGCAACTTCCTCAATTTACCAATTCTCGTACGAAAAAGAGGGACAGATAAAAATCTATAATCAAATTTAAGATAGCCAATTAAAGCATAAATACTGCTTGACATTGGGTACTAAATACATAATAATAGACATTATATGCCACAGATTAGGTTAAACAAAACACCGGAGATAGAAGAAGTTTTAGCTTTCTTACGAAGCAAGT
>JAJZOC010000057.1 GCA_021852095.1 bacterium
AAAGTATTGGGAACAGAAAGACTGGCTGAAAAAGTTGGAGTATCTACAACGTGGATTGGATATATAGAAACAGGCTATAGAAGACCGAATTTGAAAATGATTTATAAAATTGCAAACGCTCTAGGCGTAAAAGTCAAAGACGTTTTCCCTTTTTGACACTTAATTAGTGGTAAAAGACTTTATTTTAATTTGCCACTCGGGGTTCCCAAGTTCTCTAATCGCTCAAGCCTTTGGTTCAAAAATTCATAACGGTCTCTTTGAAGCTGATTTGCAGAATTTTTGAAATCAAGCAAAACCATAACTACTATAGTAGCAACCATGACTAGAAGAATAAAAAATCCAAGTCGCATAAGATTATTAACATCTTTCAAGTCTGCTTCGTTTTTCTTAAAGCGGTCGTCTATGGCTGCTTGAATAACTGTAATATTAACGTCTCCTGCAGGAACATTTTCTTCTTTAGGAATTGGTTGATCTTTAGCATTAATCTCGTCGTCAACTTTAACTTCAAGGGGTGGTTCGATGCTAACTCTTCGTGTAATACTCTTAACTTTGTCAACCATATTAATAAAAACCTATTATTGTTAAAGATGGTGGAAGAATGTTTGGAAGTGGGTTAGGATTCCAATTTCCGGCCACGTCTCTACCTATATAGTTATATAAGTCTAAACCCCCAAAAGAAGAACCTCTCGGGATAACAGTGTTTATAGGATAGTAAAGACCATTTATATAAGTGTTGAAAAGTGTGTGGAGAAGATTCGTATTTGGATCTAAACGAAAAATTGTATAGAAGCCGTAGCGGTTCATATCAATTTTGATTATACCAGCTTTTTCTTTATTTTTTAATCGGGCAAGAACTTCGTTTATTAGATGGTTTAAACATTCCTATGTGATATTAAAAGGAAACCGTTAAAGTTGGTTTAGCCATGCCTTGAAGTATCGGAAACCATTTAAATATATATTCCTCAACTCGGTTCCAACTTATTTGGATAGTGTCCACTCTTCGCCCCTATTCGTAGTTTTAACGGAGAGGGGCTACGAAGTGGCACAGCCACACTTTGTTAGTAAGACGTTATTAAGGCTGAAGAGAAGAGTGTCCCTAACGTAGTCCGCCTTTGGCGAGACGAAGTGGGACATTTTTTATGCTTTTTGCATAACACCCAACGTAGTTGTGCAAAGTGGTATATAATTTTCTCATGTACTACGCTTATATACTTCAATTAAGAGATAAAACTTTCTATCATGGTTCATCATCGGATTTAAAAAAGCGTTTGAAAGATCATCAAAGTGGAAATGTTTTATCAACAAAGAATCTTAGACCTTTAAGATTGGTATTCTATGGCGCTTTTTCTACGAAGAAAAAAGCTCTTGATTTTGAAAAATATCTAAAAAGCAGTTCTGGCTGGGCTTTTAGAAACAAGAGATTGATCTAAATAATTTACCTCTCTTTATTGAAATAGTATTCGTAGTAGGAAAGTATTGCGAGGGTGAATAAAATTATCCTAAAACCCAGATTTTTCTGAAATTTCCTCTGCCATATCCCGCTCGATATCCTTTTTTTTGATTGCTTCTTTTTTCTCGTATTTCTTTTTTCCTTTTGCCAGGGCTAATTCCGCTTTAATAAAATGTTTTGATGTATATAAAGAAATAGGTATAACCGTTAAACCTTCTCCTTCAATTTTAGATTTTATGGATATAATTTCTTTTTTGTGCAAAAGAAGTTTTCTGGTGCGTTTTTCATCGTATTCATTCGGTCTTGCGTATTGGTAAGGGAAAATCTTGGCGTTAATTAGATAACACTCCGACCCGACAATTCTTACATGGCTTCCTGTTAAATCCGCGTGTCCGAGCCTAACAGCCTTAACCTCCGCGCCTGTTAGGGCGATACCGGCTTCTAGCCGATTTAAAATCTTGTAATCAAAAAAAGCCCTTTTATTTACTATTTTCATATCCGTTTACTTTTAAATTTATCTAGGTTCATTTGAAGAAACTTCTGGAATCTTTTTAAAATCTTTGTCAAAGGAAACAATTTCGGCTTTGCGGTTTTGCGCCTCTGCTGCGATAACAGCATCCTCAAAATCAATATCGTATTTTACGAATAACTCAAGCGCTCTTTTGATCTTTTTCTTATTATTAAATCTGATATTTGTCAGATTTATGATAGGAAGAAGTAGGGATTGTATTTTATGCTTGGGGAGATTGTATAATTTTTTAGAAACAAGAACAAATACAACTTCGGCAAAAATGACATCATGAATAAAAGCACTGACTTTTCCCTCTTTGATTTTTTCAATCAAACGAGCCGATTTCCTTTGCTTGATTTCATCATCTTTTGTTAAGAGGCGAATTATTACATTAGTATCAAGGATTATGTAATTCATTTGACTTTGTACTTTTCAAGATGGGATTCGATTGCTATATCTCGGATCTCTTTTTCGGAATATTTTTGAGAAAGAGCGGGGACAGCGCCTTTTATGGTATCTAAAGTATAGCGGGGAACTGCGATATGCACTCCGTCTTTTTTCCGCAAAAACGCAACCTTAGCTTTGGGTTTTAGCCCAAGAAACCGCCGAATTTGAACAGGAATGGTTACTTGTCCTTTGCTGGTTAGAGTAGAAATCATCTCTGTTTCGTTAGGTTGTATTGCATTACTATTCATAGTAATACTATCTTATTACAGGTATTACCCATTGTCAATGGGTAATACAGGGCGTAAATTCGCCAAATTTGACTTTAGGGAGTTTAATATCGCCGTATGGGATTTTAGAAAACCTTAGAAGACAGAGAGAGAAAAAAGAAAGACGCTAGACAACGTTCGATAAGAGAACGATTAAGAAAGCAAACAGAGGATGAGAATAGGCGTAGAAAAGAAGCTACAGAACGTTCCCGGAAGTTTGAATTAGCAAGAGAAGCAAGAAGACAATTTGATGAAAGTGGAACTGAAGATCTGATAGGCGAGTTATTGAGGCTAGATAGTTCATCAGAGTTTGTACCAAGAACTTATGATATGGATAGAGCTGAGCATGATCATGGTAGCTATAATGGCGATGAGCAGTATACATGCAGATTTATAATTCAACCAATGTATACTCGGCTTCGTGACATTACGGGTAGTTCATTGGCAGTTACAGGTGTTTCGGTTAAAGAGGGGATATTTTTTGATATCATTACTAGTTCTGACGGAACGATAAGGTTTATTGGCGGCGATCATGGTTCGTCTATTGTATCTAAAAATAAGTGGAAGAATAATAAAAATGTTTTAGAAGATGCTTTGGGCAAAGCTTATGAACATCCGATTCGCGAAGTATACAGGCCGCAATCGTCAAGTGGTCCCGGTGGTTAAAAATTTGAAGATTGCAGATTTAGAAATACTACTTTAAATCTATTGTGTAGATTTTGTTGCTCGCGAGGATAAAGATTTTTTTATCTTCTTTGAATATTTTTTCAGCCAGCTGGCGACTTCCTCAAGAGAAAGGCGTTTATTTTCTGCCCGGAGAGGAAATTCTACGAATTCTTTTTGCCCGACCTCAACCGAATAGCCGTTTACTGCAAGAAATCTGGCAGTTGTTGTCATGGCTGTCCTTTTGTTTCCGTCGACAAAAGCATGATTGAATATCAATGAATGAAAAAGAGCAGAGGCTTTATCAAAGATAGTAGGATAGAGATCAATGCCCCCAAATGATGCCTGCGGTCTGCTAATAGCAGACTGTATTAAGCCGATATTTTGAATTCCAAAACTTCCGCCATATAGTTCAATCATGCTGTCGTGTATTGCAATTACTTCATCGAGGATAAGGTATTTAGTTTGTTTCACTTTTTTGCAAGTTGCGTAAGAGCCGTTTTGTAGCGGGTATTGAATGTGTTAAGCCATTTCTTAAATTCAGGAGTAATTATGGGTGCCATAGAATTTTTGGTGCGTATTTGAACCATAGAAAGATCGTTATCTGCGTCCACAAACATTTTTTGTCCTGCTTTGATTTTTTTTGCGTCAACAAACTGTTTGGGTAAAGTGATTGCCAAAGAATTGCCGACCTTCATTACTGTTTGTAACATATATTTATCCTGAGTTTATCGAAGGATTATAACCATGTTATAACAGAATGCTTAATTTGTCAAGAAGTAAAAAATGACCGAACCGCCAGCAGTCAGCTTCGGTTCTATTCTAATTGTTAATATTTTGTTAATATTATTTGCCGATGATTATTAGGACGTCAAAGGAAGAGTTATTTGGGAGGTCGGAGGATGTGTTGGTAACGGTGTAGTTTTGTGACAAATCTTTTTTGAGGAGATCTATATAAGCTTTAGTTGAATTTTTAGTTTTGATCGTAACGCCTGTGTATTTATAGTTATCCGCATTGCCGGTTGAAGAAATTTTGTAACCTTTGCTTTTGAGAAAATCAGCGGCTTTTCCCGCGGCTCCTTCAACTCCGCTTCCATTTTCAACCACAACTGTAATTTTGGATCTGTCCAAATTAGCAGCAATTTTTGCCGGAGAATAAGCCTCAAGCTCTTTATTTACGTTTTTAAGAAGATCCGATATTTTTTTTGCGTCTTGCGAATTCTTGGGAAACTTAGAGACATTTTCAGAAAGTATTTTTTGGGCAGATTGAAAGTCGCTTCTGGCAATATTTTTGTTTAAGCCTTTTAGTCCTTTTCCCTCGTCGTATTTTTGTTTAGCCGGTACGTATACTTTTTGAAAAAGATTATTCATTGCCTCTTCCTGGCGTTTTTGTTGAGCAAAATGCAGGCTTAATAAAAATATAGCGGCGATTATTACGGTAACGGTCAAAAGAATTTTTTTTGAGTGAGTTAGGGATAATTTATGCAGGGGATTTTTTATAACGGGCAATGAAAATTTTCTTTTGGTTTCTGTTTGAGGCTTGGAAGATTCCAATACGTTGTTTTCTTCATCCGCTACGTTCTCTTGGGTTTGATATTCTAAAAACATGGCACAGGCATTTGCATCTTCTTTTTCATGGATTTTAGGAGTTAGCGTTTCTGCCAGTTCCGACATAGGGATATGGTCAAACGAGGAGAGTAAGGCGGAGTTTGAAATAATATTGGCAAAAGATCCGGTTTCCATGATAAGAATATCATTATTGTTAAGAGTTCCGGACGCGCTTGTCAGCTCTTTTGCGCAGTCAAGAATTGAGGTAAGGGTTTCTCCGCGTTTTAAAAGAATTTTTCCCATACCTGCGGCAAAAAGATACACAACATTTTCTGTTATTGATACTATTAATAATGAATCCAAAATTTCAGGGGTAAGATTGTTTAATGTAGTATTGACTGCCTGTTTTATTGACGCGAGGTTTTTTGTTTCCAGGGTAAAATATTCCTGTTCTAAAACATCAAAGGTTTTTTTGCCTAAAGAGCTAAGGGATTCCTGATTGTCGGGAGAGTCTTCTTTAAGGGAGAGAACCGCGAATAGACTTCCTGCATTATAGGCTTGAGACCAAGAGGATAGTGTTGGCGTTGTAACAATTTTTGCTACAGACAGATTAGAGGTTTTTAGCATCGCAAGAGTACTATAGCACAAACGCAGTATAGATAAAAATGCCTATTCCTGCGGCAATCAGACAAGCAGTTATTATTTTTAGAGAATAGGAAGAATGTTCTTGGGTAATAATGTCTTCCATAGAGTTTATTTGTGTCAGTAAAACCGACATAAAAACTATAAACATGGCGGTAAATATCAAAAAAATGGTTTTGATAAAAAATACGCTATTTATAGAATTAATAATGGTTGTTAAATCAAACGTCATGATTTTTTTGACCGATTAAGCCTTCTATTATATTTACAACTTTATCAGGGTGAGGCACTTTAAAAAAATCAAAATTGTCAAGCGTTCCGGCTGTTTGCACCAGCACATCCCCATAATTAAAAATACCGGCAAAAACGCCAATTTGCACAAAGCTTGCATCCTGCACAAGATCCAGTTTGGTAGCGGCAATATTTTTATACACAATATCGGAGTAGTCTATGTCAACCACTCTTTCTGTCGTAACCAGAGAAATATTAAAATACCACGTTACAAAATTGGTAAATCCATAAGAAAAAACTGTTAAATAATAAAATAGGGTAATAGCGGTTTTTAAATTCATGGGGAGAATAGACAGATCAACAATAGAAAATTGGACATTAAGAACAATGAGGATAAAAGGAAGCAAGAAGAGGATAATGGTTGTTAAAATCCAGGAAAAATTGGTAATAAAATGCCGGCGAAGAAAAAGCAACACCTTTTCGTCCGGTTCCTGATCTCGGAAAGCAACACCAAGAGGGTTTGAACAAAAGCTCGATAAGAGATGCAGGTGTCCCTCGGAATCAGTCGTAGTATAAACATTGGTATTGGGAGTATCGGGCGGCGTGTTTGCTGTTTTTGCCGCGGGTGAATTTTTAGATATGAATACATCAGGCATAAAGTTTTTTGTCATTCCGAACTTCTTTTTTTGTCATCCTGAACTTGTTTCAGGATCTCGTTATTTAGTTATATTGAGATGCCGAAATAAATTCGGCATGACATGGATAAGTCATCTCGTCTCCACATTATACAATGGTCCGACGATTTGAATATTCGCCGGTGCCCGCAGATCAAAATAGGTTTCAAAATTGGAGCCAGAAAAACTTTGTGAGCCTGCATCACCTGTTACATTAACTGATGTAGTTCTGCCGCTGCCGAAATCAGCGCTAACGGAAATAGAAGAGATAGAATTGAAAGGTGTTACTCCTCTGTTTTGTAATTCTTGTTTAACTTGATCCGCGGACCAGGTGTCTGTTCCGGCTGGATTTGGCTTATCTGTTTGGTATAAATGATTTTCTGTGCTTGGGTCTTTTTGAGCAAGAAGAAGTACGTTGACTATATCCGCGACTTCAGAAGATGTGAGCCAGGCTGTTCCGTTATATTGGCTCCTTGACCCCCAGTCACAATAAAACCATGGAGAATCTTTGTCATAGGCTGTTGATTGAAGATCTGCGAAACTGCTTACATTGCCCGATGTGTCTCTCATTTCTTTTGTCCAAGGAGTAGGACTCCAGCCTACATCAGCAGATGAAAATTCATATCCGCCATGAGTAGAAGAAAACCAGGCTTTAATTGGATTTCCTCCTTGTATCATCACTTGTCCTGCTGTTTGGTTAACTGCTTGATCCCAATTTCCTCCTTTTGGGTTTGTTTGAAAAACCTGACATTGATCAGTTGGGCAAATAGGATTCTGTCCATTATTCGTATAAGCTAAAACATAAGAACGAGCCGCTATTGCCTGCGCTTTTAAGGCTTCCATTCCGCCTTGATCTCCCCATGAATTAGGTACTTCGTAGATTCTTTTTACATAGTCCTCCAACGAACCTGTCCAGTCGATCCCGTTTCCTTGGACATGAATTTGAATATTTTGATTAACGTTAGAAATTGAATCATAGTTATAATAAGCGCTCAAAATTTGAGTATCATTTTGTCCTGCTTTTGCCCGTCCAAAGGCTCCGTATTGTGATAATCCGACCCTATTAGGAACGCCGTATGTGAAAAATCCGAATTTAGTCCCTGAAAAGCCGGGATCTTTGTAGGGATTGATATCGCTTGAACAGCTGCCTGCGGTATTCGCATATAGGGGAATATTAAGTGCCGCAAGTCTTGATGCCAAGATCTGCTGTTGGCGGGCGGAAATTGCGGATATCTGGTTGTTAAGACTTGCCTGGTATGCTTTTGCTCCTTGAACTATTTTGTCAAGTTTTGCCGATTGACTATTTAAACTTGTGGTTAAAGCGGAAAGTCTTGTTTGTTCATTTTGCAGTTCTTTGCTCTTTGTCTGCAGGTCTTGGATAGAAAGGGCGATATTAGTGATAATTGCTTTATCTTCATTCGTAGCGGCTTTTTGGTACGCAAGAATTTGGGTAACTTGTGAGGCCGAATTGCCGGATAAAAAGATTAATAAAGGAGAATCGGAATAGCTTTTTACATAAAAATCTCTGATTGCCGCCGCTAAAACAATTTCTTGTTTATTAAGATCTTTATAGCCTTGGTTTATCTGATTCTTTTTAATAATGAGGTTTTGCTGGATCTGTGTCACTCTCTCTTTTATTTGGTCTATTTGAGTTTGCATAGATTGTATTTGAGATTCCAAAGGTTTTGTTGCGTTTTCGGACATATTTAGCGCTTGTGTCAGATTGTCAAGGCAAGATTTTCCATCGATTAAAAATTGACTGTCATTTTCATTGTTTAAAACATTTAGACTACACTGGGCGCTTTGGGCTTTTGAAGGCAAAGGGAAAAACATAGCCGTAATAATTACTGCTAGCGTAAAAAGACTTAATAAGAAAATAAGTTTTTTCATTATCATTATTATTGATTATTGTATAAGTAGTTTGATTATAGCTAACAATCGACATTAAATCCAGGGTGATAGTTTGGTAACTCGCTGAAGGTTGCGGATTGCTGTATTGTTGAGTGAAAATAGCTGTGATATACTAGGGGATATTATGAAAAACGGAAAACAGATGCATAAAAAGAAAGATGTAAAATTCAAGTTTAATTTTTCCTGGAAAAATATTCTGCTGTATTCTTTTTTAGGTTTCTTTTTACTCTTTATTTTAATCGGTCTGAATCAGCCTTTTCAGGAAATTAAAACTGTTCCTATTTCTACTGTAATAAAAGAAGTCAGAGAGGGACAAGTTGAAAAAATTTCTATTACAGGTACAAAGTTAACAGTTACGCAAAAAAATGGGCAGAAGACGCAAGCGTTTAAAGAAACAGGAGAAAGTATTTATCAAATTTTTAAAGACGCCGGTATCTCTAAGCAAGACTTAGAAAAAACAAATATCGTCGTAAACGATAATTCAAGCCTTAATAATTGGGTTAATATTCTTTCTTCGGTTTTGCCGGTTGTTCTGATGGTTGCTTTTTTCTATTTTTTATTTCGTCAGGCAAGAGGAGCCCAAGAGAGTATATTTTCTTTTGGTAAGTCTTCGGCTAAGTTGTTTGGTAAAGATACGCCTAAGATTGGTTTTGCCGATGTTGCCGGAGTTGATGAGGCAAAGCAGGAATTAACCGAGATAGTTGATTTTCTTAAGAATCCTGGTAAATATAAGGCGATGGGAGCAAGAACACCAAAAGGAGTGCTTATGGTTGGTCCAAGCGGAACAGGAAAAACCCTCTTGGCAAGAGCAACTGCGGGAGAGGCGAATGTTCCTTTTTTTTCTATGGCAGGATCAGAGTTTATGGAAATGTTGGTAGGTGTAGGAGCTTCGCGCGTTCGGGATTTGTTTAATACCGCCAAGAAATCCCAACCGGCGATTATTTTTATAGATGAAATAGATGCTATTGGCCGTCAGCGAGGGGTGGGACTTATGGGCGGACACGACGAACGGGAACAAACGTTAAACCAGATTTTGGTTGAAATGGATGGATTTGCGCCAACCGAGCAATTGGTGGTTATCGCGGCAACTAACAGACCCGACGTTTTGGATCCTGCTTTGGTTCGTCCGGGAAGATTTGATCGGCGGGTGGTTTTGGACATGCCTGATATTGAAGGAAGAAAAGCAATCCTAACAATCCACGCCAAAGGCAAGCCTTTTGAGCAAAATGTTGATTGGGATAAAGTTGCTAAAAGAACAGTTGGTTTCTCCGGCGCGGATTTAGAAAACATGCTCAACGAAGCGGCGATACTCGCGGCTCGTTTAAGCAAAAAGGCGATCGACATGAAAGATCTTGAAGAGGCGGCGACAAAAGTAAAGCTTGGCCCTGAAAAAAGAAGACTCCAATCAGACCAGGATCATAAGATGACCGCATATCATGAAGCGGGTCACGCTTTAGTTTCTTGGCAGATGCCGCACATGGATTCCGTGCATAGGATTTCAATTGTGTCGCGTGGTATGTCGTTGGGACACACAATGATGGAGCCCACAGAGCGAGTGCATGAGACTAAAACTCATCTTTTGGAACAGATTGCCGTAATGCTTGGCGGACGTGCCGCAGAGAGTTTGGTTTTTAACGAAATGACAACAGGCGCATCGGACGACATCGCGAAGGCAACCGAGGTTGCAAGAACAATGGTGGTTGAATATGGCATGAGCAGTTTAGGTCCGATTAATCTGGATGGTGAAAAACATCCTTTTTATGATCAAGCGACTCTTTCTCCTGATATGGCGTCTAAAGTAGATGCAGAAATAAAATCAATAACAGATAATGGATATAAGATCGCTATTGACGTTTTAAAAAAGCTAACAAAAAAGCTTGATCTTTTGGCAGGAGAACTGTTAAAGAAAGAAACCATTGAATCTGAAGAATTCGAACGTATAGTTGGGCCTAAAAAAGCGTTCTTGACAAGTCGGTAGTTGTATGCGACACTAAATTTATGGAAGAACAAGCAGGAGTAATTCAAGTTCAATCAAACCCGCCTGTTTCATTACAATATGTAGGATTTTGGAGAAGAGTTGCGGCATATCTTATAGACGCTGTTGTTATATTCGTAATTGATATTTTTTTAAACGTTCTTCACTTAGGTGCTCTGGGTGTTATTGCCGGGTTGGTATATTTTGTTTATTTCTGGTCTCAACAAAACGGACAAACGCCTGGCGATCAAGCATTAAAGATAAGAATTGTTCGTGAAGATGGTAAACAGATAGATATTATGACTGGTGTTATTAGATATATAGGTTATATTGTTTCCGCATTCGTGATATTTTTAGGCTTTCTTTGGGTTATTTGGGATAAGAAAAAACAGGGATGGCATGACAAAATGGCAGGAACAGTTGTGGTTAGAGTATAAATTATGGAAGACCAAATCTCCCCTGCTTCGCAAACTGTGCCTTCGTCCTCTTTGCCGCCAGTAAGAGATCTTTTGAATCAGTCTTGGGATACATTTCTTAAGAGCCTTCTTAATCTTTTTATTCTCTGGATTATTAATATAGTTGCCTGGATAGTTCTATTTGTAATATTGGTAATACTCGGATCTTTGCTTTTTGGAGTAAGCACCAATTTTATTCCTTTGTTGTTTTCAAAAGGATTTCAAGCGGCTTTTTTAAGTTTGGCAAAAACTCCTGCTCCTGCTCTTATTATACTTAGCGTCCTTTTTATTTTGTATATAGTTGGAGCAATTGTTATTAGCTTGGTTATAAGTGCCGCAAACATTCTTGTTATTGACGGAGAAGGTTCTTCTGTTTCCTTTAGCAGCACCTTTAGCAAAAGTTTTAAGGTTTCTTTGCCTCTTTTAGCTGCTGGTTTATTAAGCAGTTTGTTATTTATCGGAGGATTTTTCCTTTTTGTAATTCCCGGAATTCTTTTTGCTTATCTTCTCTTTTTTGTTTCTTATGAGGTTGTTTTAGGAGGACAAGGACCGCGATTGCTTCTTTAAAGCGAAGTCTTTTGATAATAAGTCGCCGCTTTGGCGAAATTTTTATCAGGCTTTTGCTTTTATTGGGAATCTCTATTGTGTTTTCTATGGTTTTTCAGGCATTTAGGTTTGTCCCGAGTCTTTTATTTTCTATAATTGTGCCTTATATTCTGGTGAGTTTTTTCTTTGGCTGGTTTAGTTTATCTTATGTTATCACTTTATATAAACAGGCAAGAATAGGATTCGAAGGAGAAAAGGGATCAGGGCTTTTGTGGATTGTTGTTGTGGCTGTTATTGGATGGGTGATCGCTTTCATTATGTTCTTCTTGTTTTATAAACTCGCTTTTCCTCAAATAAGAAAAAGTTTGAATACCAGATCTCAGCCAGTTGCGCAAAAATTAACCCAACTGCAGGCAAACGAATTAGCAGGTGAGACGTTTTTAGCGATTGATCTATATAGAGAAAATCACAAACTCCAGCCTTTACAAGAAAATGAAACACTTTGTGGATACGCCCAGAGAAGACTAGATCAGCTAACAAAATTGGGAAGACTGGATAATTATAAAGGTTTTTATGAAGATTTAGCAAATCCGCAAATTTCAAAGACTTACTTTGCTCAATATCCCATTGTTGCGGAAGATGATGGTTATATTAACTTCCTTACTAAACCGGAAGATGTTATTAACTATTTTATTTCTAGTAAAAATGAAACTGCTATAAGCGGATCGAATAAAACTGGTAGTTGTGTTTTGGCAACTCCTGACTTTTTGGTTATTGTGAGCGGCGGGAGTAATTCTCGGAGCAACAATCTTTAAGGCTTTTATCTCAATCTGTCTCCTGTTATAATTACCCCATGCGGCGTTTAATTCTCGACCCCACAAATCTTACCGCTCGCCTTTTCAATTCTATTCGAATACGGCTCGCGGAGCGATTCAGCGGGGGAAGCGGCAATGCTTAATGTTTATGAAGAGACTTATTCTTATTGATGGGAATGCGATTTTACACCGAGCTTTTCACGCGCTTCCTCCTCTAAATGGCAGAAACGGTGAATTGGTAAATGCGGTTTATGGTTTTTTTTCCATGTTTTTGCGAATTATCGATGAATTTAAACCGGACTATATCATTGTTTGTTTTGACCGTCCTAAGCCAACCTTTCGTAAACAACTTTATGTTGGTTATCAGGCAAAGAGGCCTAAAATGTCGGATGATCTAGTACCTCAAATAAAAATAGTGCACGAGATTTTGGAGGCAGGAAATGTTTGTACTTTTGAAGTAGACGGATATGAGGCGGATGATTTGATCGGAACAATTGCCACGCAAGCGGTAGGCGCTTTGGCCGCTCACAAAAATTTTCTTGTTCACAGTGCGAAGAAAGATAAAGGATTAAATAGCAACTCCAAATCCGCTAGTGTTCACAGCGAAAATTTTGTCAGCTCCCCGCGCCCTATTTCTAGCGCAAAAGACACCTCGGATGGTGGCAGGCTGAGTTTACGAAGCCATGACTCCTCCGAGGTGGAGGTAATCATTGTGAGCGGGGATCGGGATATGCTTCAGCTTGTGAATAGTCATGTAAAAGTGGCAATGCCGATTATCGGTATAACAAAGATGACTATATTTTCTTCAACTGAAGTTGAGGAAAAGTATGGCATTGAGCCTTCGCAAATAGTTGATTATAAGTCTTTAGCCGGGGATGCATCGGATAATTATTCCGGAGTCGCGGGGGTTGGTCCAAAAACCGCATCTTTACTTCTTAGAGAGTACGGTACCCTTGAGGAAATTTATAAGAATCTTGATAAAATAAAAAATAAAAATCCAAATTTGAGCATAAAATTGGCAGAAGGCATAGAATCTGCCGGTCTTGCCAAAAAATTGGCAGAAATTGTAACAGACGCGCCAATAAGCATTGATCTTGAAAGATGCAGAATTGAAACCTTTAATAAAACTGAAATGCAGAAAGAGTTTGAAAAATTCGGGTTTAAGAGCTTAGCCAAGCGGCTTCAAGGGAAGGAAAAAGCAAAAGAAAACTTAGAAGAAGCAAACAGACAGTTAGGGTTGTTGTAAGTGCAAAGTGCAAAAATCAAAGACAAGCTAAAAGCTCAAAACGTTCTTGTTTTTTAGATTTGATCTAGGCTTTGATCTTTGACCCATTCGATTTCACTCAGGGTCATACTGAGCGAAGTCGAAGTATGAGGTTTGATTTTTGATTTTCTTTATGAAAGTAGCCATCGTTCATGATTACATTAAAGAATACGGCGGAGCAGAGCGGGTTTTGGAGACATTGCATGAGATTTATCCCGACGCTCGGGTGTTTACCTCGGTCTATCTGCCCGAGTTTTTAGGTCCGCATAGAGAAAGATTCAAAAATTGGGATATTAGAACGTCATGGTTTCAACGTATTCCTCTTAACGCAAAGCTAATTAGTCCTTTTCGGATTATAGCTCCGTTTGTTTTTAGTCAATTCGATTTTTCTAAGTTTGATGTAGTAATCGTTTCCTCAACAGGAGCATACGTTAAAAAATTCAAAATTCCCCACTTCACTATCCCACTTCGTCAAGACTTCGAGGGACAAGAAGTTTCGAGGGGCAGGCAAAAATCAAAAATCAAAGTTATAGTCTATTGTCACACCCCGCCGCGTTATCTATATGGTTACGCGACTGCGAGAGAGTGGAGAAAGAATATTATTTTTAGAATTTTGGGTTCGGTTGCCAATCATTTTTTGCGCCTTATTGATTTCAAGAGTGCTCAAAACGTGGATTATTTTATTGCCAATTCAAAAGAGGTGGAGTCGCGTATCAAAAAGTTTTACAGAAGAGAAGCGACAGTGGTGTATCCGCCGGTTAATACAATAGACGATAGAAAATCGAAGATAGAAAATAGTAATTTGAAGATAGAAAGTAGAAGTTTGATCAATTCTCAATCATCTACCTTCAAGAACCAATCTTCTACTTTCTACCATCTATCGTCAAAGTCCTATTTTCTTGCCGGAGGACGTCTCGCTCGAGCAAAACATACGGATTTAATTATTGAAGCCTGCGGCAGGCTTAGCCTACCGCTTAAAGTTTTTGGAAAGGGATTCGCTAACACAAATATCAAATATCAAATAAAAAATAAAAAATCAAAAATAGAATATCTTGGAGAAGTTAGTGACGAGGAGAAATATGAGCTTATGAAGAATGCGAAAGCGTATATTTTTGCATCGGAAGATGAGGATTTTGGTATTACTCCGGTTGAGGCAATGAGTGTTGGCACGCCGGTGATTGCTTATAGATCGGGTGGAGTTAAGGAAACCGTTATTGATGGAAAAACAGGTATATTTTTTGATGAACTTACAGTTGAAGGCCTATCAAAAGCAATAGAACAATTTAATAATGCAATAATTAATAGTAAAGATTGTATTCATCAGGCAAGAAAATTTAGCAAGGAGAGATTTAGAGACGAAATAGAGAATTTTGTAAACGCAAAGTGCAAAGACAATATAGAATATAGAAAGAATTCTTGAAATGGGAAGTGAGATATTTTTGAATTTGATTACTTGAATCCTTGATTTTTTGACATTAAGAATATCAAGGTTTCAAAATGGTCAAGATCAAGAGCATCAAAGATATCCAATTTCAAATATTCGTTACGACTTGTTATTTTGAGGTTTGATTTTTGAGCTTGTATTATGCCGGAATTACCAGAGGTTGAGACTATTCGTTTAGGATTACAAAAATATCTTGTGGGACACAGGATTTTGGCTGTTGAGGTGAGAGTTGCCAAAATTTTTCAGGGAGACAGGAAAAATGTCATTGGCGCAAAAGTTATCAATATAGATAGAGCAGGGAAAGGATTGATAATTGAGTTTAATAACGACTACGTAATGGCAATCCACTTAAAGCTTACAGGACAGGTAATATATCAAAGATCAAATATCAAAGATCAAATATCAAAAAGAGCGGGAGGAGCGTTGCCAAATAAGTTCACCCATGTAATTTTTAAATTAGATAAGGGCGCTTTTCTTTACTATAACGACCTTCGGAAATTCGGATGGATAAAAATAGTTCAAAGATCAAAAATCAAAGATCAAAGTTTCTTTAAAGATTTAGGACCGGAGCCCCCCGTAATATCAAAGTTCAAAGATCAAAAATCAAAAACAGGATTAACTTTAGATAAATTCAGAGAAATAACTGCGAAGACAGCCACGCCAATAAAAATAATTTTGATGGATCAGAAGAAGATCAGCGGGATAGGTAATATTTATGCTAACGAGGCGTTGTTTTTGGCAGGAGTTGATCCGCGAAGATCTGCACGGAGAATTTCAGTAAAAGAAGCAAAAAAACTTTATGAAGCAATTTTGGAAGTTTTGAAAAAAGCATTGAAATATGGCGGTTCCTCGGATGTAAATTTTGTTAATGCAATAGGAGAGGATGGAAATTACCAAAATCATTTTTTGGTTTATTCAAGGGAAAGAGAAAAGTGCCGTATTTGCGGCTGTGTTATTGAGAAAATTAAGCTAGGAGGCAGAGGGACTTACTTTTGCCCAAAATGTCAACGCTAGATTGTTTGCGTTAATAGTGGTTTTGTGATAATATCTTAAGTCAAGGGTTGGATTTATGGGTGGTGCTAACGGATATAAATATAAAGAGTCAATAGTTTTAAAACTCGGAGGATCGCTTATTGTCCCTAATGGGGGGCTTGATATTGACTATATTAA
>JAJZOC010000062.1 GCA_021852095.1 bacterium
ATACGGCATTTTCGAATGAAGAGCGGCATGTTAGAAGAATCGAGAAGATTAGACATATAGAAGAAGATCAAAGTGCAAAGATCAAAAATCAAAGACAAGTTTAAAAATCAAAGATTCTGGACAAGTCCTTCGACAGTGAGCTCAGGACTGCCGAACTGCCAGAATGACATTTTTTAGTTTTGATCTAGGCTTTGATCTTTGAGGTTTGATTTTTGAGTTAACTTTTATGTACGAAATAATTCCCGGAATTTTAGAAAAAGATTGGAGAGAAATAGAAAAAAAGATAGAGCTTGTTAAGGGTTTTGCTCCGGTAATACATATAGATATTATTGACGGTAAGTTTGTCGATAACACCACGTTTTTGGATCCAGAACCTTTTAAAAAATATTCAGGCCATGTTTCTTTTGAGCTTCATATGATGGTTGATGAGCCCATTAACTATCTAGAACCTTTCTATAATGCCGGATTTAGAAGATTTATAGGTCATGTAGAGAAGATGTCGGATCAGACGGAATTTGTTGCCAAGGGTCAATTGATGGGAGAGGTGGGCTTGGCTTTAGACGGAAAAACTTCCATTAATGTGATTAAAGTTGATTTGTCGGATTTAGACACCTTTTTGATTATGGGTATAAATGCAGGTTTTTCAAATCAATCCTTTGTGGAGGATTATTCTAAAAAAATACAATTGGTTAAAGACAAAACTTGGATACCTGTAGAAGTTGACGGAGGAATAAATGATCAAACAATTGTTTTGGCAAAAAAATCCGGTGCAACCCGTTTTGTAACAACAAGTTTTTTGTTCAATGGTAACCCGCAGGAACAATATGAGAAACTGCAGAAAGCGGTTGATCTTTAATAAGCAAATAAACAAATGTCAAATAAGCAAATCAATTTAAAATAATTAAATTTCAAATTACAAATTATTTGATATTTTTATTATTTATAATTTGCATTATTGATTTGTTTATTGGGGTTATTTGCTTATTTGTAATATTTATGGGTTTTAATTAGTGGTTTGTGGGCGTTGGCGTAATCGTTGGTGCGTAGTTACAGTTAACACTATTTTCCGTTCCTTTTATAAAATATTCCATTCTTCCGAGACATGGTTTTTCAATAATATCCGAAGGTAATGCCATTGGTTTCTCCGGCTTTATTTTAAGAAGGTTTAGCATAATTTTATGCCAGATAGGCGCGGCGCCCGTTATGCCCGAGGCAATGTTATTCATCGGGGCGTTATTATCGTTTCCCACCCAGACAGCGGTGACATAAGAGGGTGTGTATCCGATTGTCCAGTTGTCCCTTATGTTATTTGTTGTGCCTGTTTTTACAGAGACGGTATATCCCGGAATATTAAGGGGTGAATTTATCCCAAACTCCATGCTCCTCGCGTTGTTATCCGATAGTATGTTTGAGAGTATAAACGCTACCCCTTGATCCAGGACGCGTTTTCCGTCATCCGTGCCTCTTTTTTCTTCCAGAATATTACCTTTTGAATCGGTAACTTTTAAAATAGGATTAAGGTTAACTTTTATGCCTCCGTTTGCCAAAACCCCGTATACCACGGCCATGTCGGTCATTTTTACATCTGCTGCTCCCAGAGTTATGGACAATCCATAGTTTTTGGGATTTCCGAAGGTAGTAATTCCCATTTTTTTTGCCATAGAAACCATGGCCGGGATGCCGATTTTATTCAGCGTTTTTACAGCCGGAACATTGATCGAATTGGCAAGAGCGGTTCTAAGTGTTACCATGCCGTGGAATCTGTGATCGTAGTTAACAGGCGCATAAGGAGGAGCTCCCGGTGAAGAGTATACAACAGGAGAATCATTTATCAGGGTTGCGGCGGTAAAGCCACGCGATAAGGCTGCGGCGTAGGTCACGACTTTTATTGAAGATCCCGGTTGGCGGAGAGATGTTGTCACGTTTACCGCGCCGAAACCTGGATAATTGTAATCGCGGCTTCCAACCATTGCCAATATATCTCCGTTTTTAGGATTGGTAATTAAAGCCGCACCGTTTGTTAAGTTAAAATAACTATCTTTGTTTACCTCTTCGGTCACAATTTTTTGCGCCATATCTTGGAGTTTTAGGTTAAGGCTTGTTACGACCGTAAGTCCGCCTTTTTCGACCATTGCCAGTCCGTATTTTTTAACCAAAAGATTTTTAACATACATCACAAAGTGAGGAGCGTGTATGGGAATTTGGGGAGATTTAAAATGCAACGCTTCGTTTTCCGCTTGTTTTTCCTGTTGTTTTGTAATGTAACCCAAGATCGTCATTCGTTGCAGGACTTCTATTTGTCTTTTTTTCCAAAGATCAGGATGGGTACCGAAAGGAGAGTATTCACTGGGAGCTCTTGGTAATCCGGCTAAAAAAGCACACTGTGCTAGGTCTAGATTTTTAATATCTTTACCAAAATAAGTTTGCGCCGCCGCTTGCGCGCCCCAAGCCATTCCGCCGTAGGGTATTTGGTTAAAATACATTTCCAGTATTTGATCTTTTGTGTATATCTTTTCCGCCCAGAAAGCCAGAATTGCCTCTTTTATTTTTCGCATAATACTTGTTTGGGGTGTCAGAAGAGAAGATTTGATAAGCTGCTGTGTAATTGTTGAACCTCCCTGCAGACTGTGTCCTTCAAGATCATTTATAGAAGCCCTTAATATCGCAGCAAGATCTATTCCGGGATCGGTATAAAAGTTTTTGTCTTCTATGGCAATTGTTGCTTCTTTAAGATACGTTGGGATTAAACTCAATGGGACAAGAGTTCTATTTTGATTAGCATAAATTTGATATAGAAGATTACCGTTGCGGTCATATATTTTTGTTGTTTGTGGAAGTTGTTCTATGGATAGGCTTTTTGGACTTGGAAGCTCCTGGATAAATATTAGAGATACAAGGGGAATAAATATAAAGAAAAAAGAGAATGTAATACCCAAAAAGAAATATTTAAGTTTGGTTAAAAAGTAAAAATTTCCGACAGATTTTTTTCTATTATAGATTTCCTTATCTCGCTTATGAGGTTTTTTGAAAGAGAGTTTAGATGATTGAAGTTTTTTGATGATTGATACAATAAGATTAGATGTTGCATTAGATATTTTATCTATTGCTTTTAGGCTTAAAGCAAATAAAGAGATTACGGCGTCTCCTATGGCCGTCAGAATTTTTGCAGCAAAAAATATAAACT
>JAJZOC010000073.1 GCA_021852095.1 bacterium
GTACAAATAAATTCTCTTTTTGTTTAGACTTTATCCAGTAAAAATTATCTGTACAATAAATTTTATCTTTGTTCCAGATAGCGTACCATCTATCCCATACATGAATTGGAACAAGTATATCATACGGTTCCCTATCTCCTAAAGAATACCAAATATTCCTTGTACTTAATGCCGGCAGTCTGGGATACCCTTTTACAACCTTCCCTTTTTCATGTCCTTTAGTGATTGTAACGTCTTTCTCTTCTCCATAATTTATATATTTTAATGCGTTTGTGTTAGTCAACTTTGATTTCGATTCATTTATAATAAAAAGATACTGAGTAGCGTCCTCCTTTTTGATATCCAAAAATTTCAGTTGACTCGGCGTAGTTATAACAGGTTTTAGGAACCTTTGTTCTATACCAAGTTTTTTGGCTTCTTGTTTATTTACAACAAAGAAATCATTTGCCAAAGTAACTATCCCAACAGAAACCTCGGCCACATCACCCAATTTTGTTATTTTCTTGTTCTTTATAATTTCGTAGTATATCTTTGGTGCTCTTAAATATTTACTCCATTTATAGTCCTCATACAAATCTTTTTGTTTTACTAACACGCATCTCACCGCGTCGTCTTCATATGAATCCTTAGCTTTATCTATTAGGGCAACAATCTCGTCAACTTTGAGTGATTCTTTTACCCTGATAAATTTTACTTTATTACTATCCCTTTCATTCTTTTTAGCCTTGCCAGAAAGTTTCTGTAGAATGACTATAACGGTGTTTACCGCTGCTTCTTCGAAAGATCTCTTATCAAAATCAATTACATATTTGATTTTAAAGTTGTCTAAGAAGAACTTTTGTAAGTCTTTACCGAATTTAACATCCATCCATGAATTAGAGACTATATAACCTAAAGTTCCTCCCTCTTTTAAGAAATGAAAAGCGTGGGTAAAAAAGTAAGTGTAAATTCCCGCCTCGGAACTGAATTTTAATTCTTTTCGATCGATATTTAGTGCTACTTTGCGGATGAAATCTACATATTTCTTGTCGCCGATATCATCCTGTCTCGTGTAGGGCGGGTTTGTTATGACTGTATCAAAATCTGCTGTTAATGTATGGTAGGTTTCCTCGTAGCCCTTCATAGACACCTTTTTTTGCGGTAACAATGTGACTTCGTTTGCTGATATCTTGAAAAAGTCGCTCGCCATTACGTTTACTTTATCTGTATCCGCATCCAAATTTCTTATTGATAAATTCACTACAGATAGGTGTGCCGCGAATTGATTTATGTCTATTCCATAGATATGAGATAAAATATAATTATGGAGTTTCTCATCTGACTCTTTTTTACCTGCAAGCTCAAGAAGTCTAGAATAGGAACTGAGTAAAAATCCGCCCGACCCGCAGGACGGATCCAGTATTTTTGAATCCGGTTTATTGATACAGATTTTAGCGATAAGGTCGCATATCAACGGGGGAGTGTAATACTGCCCTAATCTTTTCCGTTCATCGGGAGGGATAAGTTGCTCGTATACGTGCCCAATAACATCTCTTTTTATATTCGAAAGATTGTACAACCCTAAATCTTTTATAAGGTCGTTTAAATATTCGGCCAGGACTCTTGTTATTGGGATGTCATCTAGTATCTTGGCGTACTGGAAAACGGCTTCGTAGTCAACATCGCGTACTACTTTTTCAAAACATCTTTTTAGAGACGATATGGTAATATCCGGATCGAATTCAGCCTCGTCCTGGCTTTCTAATTTTATTAAGTTTAAGTCCGGTTTTCTCGTTTCTAAAGTTTTGTAAAATAATACCCGGTTCATTAGAATATAAGCGAATTGTTTCGCTATGGTCTCATGAGTTGTATTTGTAAATTTGAAGCCTTGTTCTTCTACCCACGCTTTATATTCAGATTGGAATTTTTGACCAGTTTTCAGTTTTTCCTTTAGAGAATCGTATGCAGGTTGTGTTAAAAGTTCATGAAAGTACTTGAGTCTAGCAACAAACGCATAATCTAGAGGTAATAATTTGAGAGTTCCATTGATATACGCGGATAAATCACGCAGGAGCTTCTGAAAGAAACTCACATCCCATCTAATTTTGTAATTGGACCCAATTTGTGTCTCTAATAACGGTTTGTTTATGAAAGCATCAAATAAAAGAAACATGTCGCCATTTGTGGTCGCAATGAACTGCGCACTTATTGCTTTAGCATAGCCTAAGGCTTGACCTATCACGCTGACGCTATAGGGGTCCAATTTTCTAGTCTTTTTTGTGTCTCGCCCCTTTGCTTCAATCACTAACTTTATTGACCTGCCTTCTTTTTCAGCAAAAACGACGATATCTGCTTCATCGGGTTTCCCTTGATTATTCGGCTTCGGTATCGGATAGTGAAATTCTACCTTTGTAAATTTTACTGCATTATACTCTAACCCCGCATTCACTATATTGGCTAGAAATCTGTAAATTTCTGAATCGATTGTAGATTCTTTTACATCCATTTCTATAGCTTGTAGTTGTTAGATTTAAATCTTTAATCAAACTTTATACAGTTTAATCTTCTTCCCTTCTTTTATAGCTTTTTGCCGATACCATAATGTACTTTTGTTCATTTCTAAGCGTTTACGTTCTTCGGGCGTTATAGGCATTATTTGGTTACAGTTTATTTTATTTATTTGATTCATAAGATAGTTCCAGCAATAACTATGAATTATTAAAATTCCAGCTTGGGTTTCTCGGTTCTACAGCTGGCAGTGTTTCTGCAATGTTAGCAGATAAGGCTTAGGTCATTAAAGACAATCCAGTCATAGGATATACAGTAGGAGCAGCCGTTGTTGCTTCAGTATTATTTTCACAATTTTATTCATCGAGAAAGTACTATTGTAACTCAAATTATTACTATGTATCCCTTTCAACGAACTAAGTTAGCGAAATAAAATCCTATTATAGTAATACTTTCACAAAGCTTAAATTGCGCAGCTTACAACAACCTATATATTTAATGGAGGTGTTATGGGAAAACTTGAAAAAATCGTTGAGAAAGATGATGTAAATAATTCTGATAGGATGTATCGCGCAACATTCGTCGCTTCATATGAAGTCCCCGTAAATGACTATGGACATGACATGAGACAAAAGGACATTATGGTATCGGCA
>JAJZOC010000015.1 GCA_021852095.1 bacterium
CCAATTAAAGCATAAATACTGCTTGACATTGGGTACTAAATACATAATAATAGACATTATATGCCACAGATTAGGTTAAACAAAACACCGGAGATAGAAGAAGTTTTAGCTTTCTTACGAAGCAAGTATCGTGTGCTGTCTGAAGCTGAAATTATAAAAGTAGCTCTGGCTGAGAAATTTAAAAAAGATTTTGGAGATTTACCTCTTGTGGATGAAGAAACGGAAAAATTGATCGCAAAAGGGATGAAAGATTTTAAAAATGGACGATATACCGTGGTTAAAACAGATAAAGAACTTGATATTTATTTAAAGAGCCTTTAAGTTTATGTACATACTTCATTTTGCAAGCTCCTTTTCTCCAAGTTATAAAGCATTAATTAAAGGCAACAAGAAATTTGAAAAACGCGCAGACAAAGCATTAAGATTATTAAAAAGCAATCCTTTCTATCCTTCGCTCAAAAGTCATAAAGTAAATACACGAAATTTCGGAGAAAAATGGAGCAGTTGGATAACTAGCGATATACGAATTATCTGGGATTTTAACAAAGCAGAGGCACAAATTATTCTTTTATTTGCGATTGCTAAACATTCGGGATCGCATAGAGAATATAAATAGTTTTTTATATTATTCAGGGTCTAACCGCAACGTAAAACTTTCATACCTTAATTTTCGAAGAGCTGTCTTTTCAAGCTGTCTGGCTCTTTCTCGGGTTACACCAAGCTCCTGGCCTATTTCCGCCAAAGTCCTTTCTTTATCATCTTCCATGCCAAGCCTACGCCACAATACGTATATCTCTCTTTTGGTTAAGTTATTTCTTACTAATCGTTTTAGTTCGTCATTATTAAAGTTTCTATGAACAATTTCTTCAGGAGATAAGGCGTCTTTGTCTGATAAAACATCAGCAAGATATGTATATCGATTGTTATTCTGTATAGGCTTATCTATGCTTTGCGGGGTTCTTGTGTAGGTCAAAATTTCGCCTACTTCTTCTGTATCCATATTCATAGCTTCTGCGATTTCCCGCAAGCTTGGTTCGCGTTCAAGCTCGTTTTCCAGCCGCTCCGTTATTTTTTCTAGTTTATTTATAGTCTCCGCCATGTAAACAGGAATACGAATTGTTCTTGCTTGATTCAAAATCGCCCTTGTGATGCCTTGTCTAATCCACAAAACCGCGTATGGTGAAAACCGAACACCCCGTCTCCAGTCATATTTTTCAACAGCCTTTGTTAATGCAATATTGCCTTCTTGGATTAAATCCATAATGTCCATGCCGTATCCCGTATATTTTCTTGCTATATTGACAACAAGACGTAGGCTGGATTCTATTAATTGCTGTTTGGCATTTTCTCCTTTCCGAACATCTATGTCGCATTGTTCCTTTTCCTTTGTAGGGATATTAGGGTTTTTCAGGCGTTCGCTGGCTGATTTTCCAACTTCAATATCTTGAGCAAGTTCAACTTTTTGATTGGTAGTTAAGAATGGAGCCGCGTTTACTTCTTTTAACCATATTCGTAAACTGGTAGTCTTAGTGTCCGCGTCCGTTGAGTAATCATCTTCGGAAATTTCAGCTTCTTTTAAATTGTTCCATGCTGACTTTCGATATCCATTCTTTGGTTTTATTTTCCCTTTGCCATCTTCGGATACGGTTTCAGTTATTCTTTCTTTGCCCATATTTTGTATACAATAGTCTTAATAATTATCGATCTTGCCGAAATGCCTCTTCTGCCCGGCGGGTAATTTCTCCTTTATATTTATGCGGGTCTTTCTTTTCTTTCTCTTGCATATCAAACGCAACACCGTTAACAATCTGTTGCCATGGTGTCAATTTAGCAACTTCATTTAACGATAAAGTTGGATCCAATGGATCAATTCCTTCTTTTGACACTTCCGGTCTTATTTTTCCAAGCATTTCATGAAGATTCATACGCTGTTTTCCCCTGTAATAGTTGTCGGAGTGCGTTTGAGTATACTACATTATAAGCGCTTAAGTCAATACTATGGGTTGTAACCGTTCAGGAGTTTTCTAAGAAAGAAAGTTAATGTCCAAAGCGGGCGAGATCCTTTTTATGCTCTAGCAACTCTTTCTTATTAATCATTGCCGCCATCACCGGTCGCCTTTTTAAAACAATACGGGCTTGATCAGGATCTCCCAGCGGCGGAAGCCCAATCTGGTCCTTATAGTGCACCACTTTAAACCCAAACCGGCCTAACAGCGGATTAACCATCGTTGAAACCCCTATAAAATAATTAAAATCTTTGAGTTTGGGATCGTTTTTCTCAACAGCCTCTGCCAATATATAAAGGTCATGAAAGAGATTTGCCATAACAGTATGGGGATTTTCGCCCGAATATCTACTTTTCCACTTGCCTTTAAAATGCATCTCGCCGACAAACCGTTCATCCGCCAACTCGTTGGGATAGAGTAATCTATATGCGGAATTACAGGCTACCTTACTCACTGTAAGATATTGTCCGAACGGAACGCGATTTTGCACTTCTCTGATGCTTAATGCTGTAAATATTACTCCGGCAGTAAGGAGTCCCGGTACCGCCAACGCTCCGGCTTTCTTCGAGAGGTCGTCAATTTTCTCCGCGGTTTCTTCTCCGAGACCGGCAATGACATCCGATTTATTGGAAGATACATGATGTACGACTCCCGCCAGCATTAAAAGACTGGAGGGAGGGACTAATTTTTTAAGCACTTCTTTTCCGTCTTGCGAAGAGGGATAGAGGAGCCGGTCGTGAATTTCCCTGAATCTTTCTCTCATTCGGTTATAGCAGGATCACGGCGACATTTTAAAGATTAGTTGTCGCTTTTATTAGGCATGCCGAGGATCCACAGCACCGCTTCTTTTTTATATCGTCTGTCGCCTCGGGAATTAATTCTAATCGCCGGAAGTTTTCCTCTTTTGCCCCAGCGTTTAATTGTAAGAGGGGAGACCCGCAAAACCTGCGCCACCTCTCGAACGGTTAAAAGATCTGGAAGTTTATCTATTGATATGTTTTGATTATCCATAGGCTTAAAACTATAACATTCTCAATCTTTGTAAACGTTATATACTTACAAAGTAACAAACTGCAACACTTTTGTCAAGAGATAAAAGACACAAGAGTTTGTATATGCTCTTAAAAGTATCCAGAGTATTCCTCTAAATTATCTTTTCAATGATTATCATACCCGTAACATTGTACGATCGTCCAAATATATGTCAACTGAAAATTAACAGCTGTTCATTAATTGGGGAGTAATTCGGTAATTCGGGGGCGGTCCTTAACCTTCTTGATTTAGCAATCCAACTCTGCATGTTTATTTCTAATCAAATCCGTGCATTGTCCATTGTTATGTACATTTCTATATATTATATTGACAAACAATATTGTATGTAATACAATATTTACGTCTTGTGAAGATAGCGATTAAGAAATTAGTTTGGGATGAATGGAACGTAGCACATATTGCACGCCATAAGGTTATACCAGATGAAGTAGAAGAAATTTGTCAAGCAAATTCACAAACCGAAGTAGCTGACAAGGGACGTATAAGAATAACAGGATTAACAAAGAAAGGACGAATAATTTCAGCTTTTCTTGATCCTGAACCAGAGGATGGCGTCTATTATTTAGTTTCAGCCAGAGACGCAAACAAAAAAGAACGAAAAAGTTATAAAGTATGGAACAGGGAGTGAAAAATGAGAATGACAACAAATAAACTACACAAAAAACCAGTTCCAGATTTTAAGAGCCGTAAGGAAATGGCAGAGTGGTTTGATGCCCATGACATGACTGATTATAATTTAAAGCCAGTCAATGTGAAATTTGATTTAGGAAAACCCAAAGAAGAAACTGTCATGTTTCGTTTAGACACGGGAGTAAAACAGTACCTTGCTCAATTAGCCCGGCATAAAGGACTAAATACTTCAAGTTTGCTGCGAATGTGGGTTATGGAAAAATTTCACGAGCTTCAGCAAGCCCCTTAAGCTTAAGGGTTCTTAACCTCTTTAGAAGTAGGCTAAGCCTACCTCAATGCAATCTAACATCTGAAGGCTACAAAAATATTCTGCTGTTGATCAGGCTACTACCGGTTTGTAATGCCTCCTCTTGGATTATTTAAGCTCAACAGTTGCTCCGGCTGTTGTTAATTTAGCCTTAGTCCCTCGGCCTTGCTCGGGATTTCGCTTCGCCGAGTATGACTCGGCTTCGCTCAACTTCCTTCTTCTTCGTCTGCTACTTGAGTTCAACTGTCGCCCCAGCCGCGGTGAGCTTAGTTTTGGCCTCTTCGGCTGTTTTCTTGTTAACTGCTGTCATTACTTCTTTCGGAGCCGCGTCAACCAAGTCTTTTGCTTCCTTGAGTCCCAAGGTTGGAACTAATTCTCGAAGCGCCTTGATTACCGAAATCTTGTTTGCTCCGGAACTTGCGATAACAACATTAAAGACTGTTTGTTCCTCCTTTGGTTCGCCGGAATCAGCCGTACTGCCTCCTGCGGGTGCCGCCGCAACCATTGCTTGAGCCGAAACTCCAAACTTTTCCTCCAAAGCCTTTACAAATTCAGAAAGTTCCAAAACCGACATTTCTTCAACCGCTTTTAATAATTCTTCTTTAGTTAATTTTGCCATTATTTATCACCCCCTCGTCTTTTTTGGTGTCATGCCGAACTAGTTTCGGCATCTCGTAGATCCTGAAATCCATTCGACAGGCTCAGGATCCTGAGTTTACCGAAGGACGAGTTCAGGATGACAACTTGTTTTTAAACTTTTAGCTAGTTTTTGTCCGCCAGCTGGCGGATTGATTTTTGATCTTTGATTTGTTCAATCGTCAACACTAATTTCTGCATATTCCAGTTAAGCGCCCTGTGCAGTCCGATTATCGGTGACTTAATTCCAAAAACAAGCTGGGTTAAAAGTACTTCACGGGAGGGAAGAGTAGAAAGTTTTAGCAGTTCGTCAGCATTTAGTGCTTGTCCGTCCATAATGCCAAACTTGATTGCCGGAACGTTTAAGAGCTTAATCGTTTTTACTAGTTTTTTAAGAGGTTCGACAATGTCATTGTAGGCAAAGAGAGTTAGGGTTGGGCCTTTGAGAGGTGAGAGGTGAGAGGCGAGAGGCGAGAGTTCAAGAGCGCGTTTAAGAAGCGTGTTTTTGCTCACAACCAGTTCTGTCTCTAGGTTTCTTACTTCTTTCTTAAGGTCTTCAATCTGCACGTGCGTCATGCTGGTATAGTCGGCAAACACAATTCCTTTTGCTTTTTCTACCTTTTCGTAAAGCTTCGCCACTATTTTTTCTTTTTTCTCCCGATTTGGACTAATTTTATTCATAAAAAACCTCGGTTTAACCGAGGCATACTTAAATTAACATAGGCTATATTTCCTTGTATTAATTTGTTTCCTCGGTAGGATTTATCAAGCCTTGCGGATGGAATACTTCGGCTTTCAGGCCTCAGTATCTCGTCTGCGGACTCGACCTACTGTCTTAGGTTAAGTTTATTTTAACAGACGGATTGACTGGCGTCAATAGCTGTATTTATTCATACCTTGACCTGCAGAGAAAAACCACAGTATAATAAAAATGCGGTAGTTATGGACAACAAAGAAGACATAAGCATATTCTCGATACTCAAAAACCTCATGATAGAGAATGTTCCCTCCTACGCAAACAAAATTTTCTATTCTCTGGGATTTTTATCCATGACCTCTTTTTTTATACTCATCATAACCGGCGTAGTGATGGTTTCCTTCGGTCCGGATTGGTGGCTCACAAGCCCTGCCGGAATTTTTGTCCGAAGCATTCATTTGTGGGCAACGCAGGCTTTTGTACTTTTTATATTGCTTCATGTTCTTATAGTTTTTTTAACCTCCGGATATAAACCGCCCAGGCAGTTAACTTGGGTTTTGGGCGCTTTAATGCTTTCTCTTGTTTTGGCAGAAGCGGAGTTTGGCTATGTGTTGAGAAACGACTTTTCTTCCCAGTGGAGGAGTCTTCAGGGAGCTGATTTTTATAATGGTTCGGGTTTAGGACGTTTTATAAACACCCTAAACTACGGGCAGATTTATGGCATCCATATAATTATTATGCCGCTTCTTCTCATTGTCCTTTTGTTTTTGCACTATTTGCTTATTAAAACGCGCGGCATAGCCAAGCCCTACAAAAAAGATTTTAAGTACAAAATGGTTAGGGCTAACCATAGTATTCTTTTTGTTCGAGGAGGAGTTCTCGCGGGAGTAATTGTTATATTAGCTTTGCTTTTCCCATCCCCTCTGATCGCGCCTGTTACCATAAAGCAGGTGGCAATCGAAGACCCTGCCTTAATGGCAAAAACACTACTTAGCGAAATGAATCATACCTCGGATACGGCAACTTATATGGATAGCATTGATCCGTATAAATTCGACACCAGAAAAGTATATATAGAAATGCCTTATAAGGACTATATTAGTCTTTCAAACAATGAAGCTCCCCGTAGCAAGCGGGGTATCAAAGCGAAATTCCCCCGAAGCCAACAACCCCACTTCGCTAAAGCTACGTTAGGGGTTCCCCTGTCGCCTTCATCCTCAGAGCAAGCTCCGAGGTTTTCGGCGAAGGGGAATAAAAACATGCTGGCGGTTTTTAACCACGAAACTAAACAAAAACAAGATCAAGACATGAAACAGGCAGGGGATTATTTTGCCGCACATTTTGCCCTATATACTTCGCAAAACCTACAAAATCCGGTAATTCCCAT
Organism: bacterium; assembly: GCA_021852095.1. Classification (GTDB taxonomy): domain Bacteria; phylum Patescibacteriota; class Microgenomatia; order Levybacterales; family UBA12049; genus JAMCTM01. The sequence continues at coordinate 6,717 of JAJZOC010000015.1, forward strand.
CATAAGCTCATTGGTTCTTATGGCTAAAAGCGGTTTATATGAATCTTTTCTAAAAAACCAGCCGTTTCAAGGCTATAATTTAACCTATACGCTTCGTTTCTTATCCGATACCGGAACGCTTGAAAATAAGGCAGATGTTTTAAAAATTACAACCGATCAATACGGCATGCTTCGCGAGGGCAAGGGTTTTCTGCCTCCCGGGGCGTGGTGGCTTGCTCCGCTTGGGGTTTTAGATAATACAGTTCTTAAAAACGATGATAATCAGGATAGGGACGGGGCAGAGATTCTTGGAGTTTTAATGCTTTTGCTTGTGGCTTTTCCCTACATACCTATTTTAAATGATCTCCCGGAAAAACTGGGATTTTATAAATTCTTCTGGAAAGACACAGCGGAAAAGTTTTAAAATTCCGTGCGGCGATCCCATATGACTGAACATGCTATAACCAGATTCCCCGCTTGTTAAAGAAGAGTCTAAATTACTATAAGCCACGGAGTTTTCCAGATAAAAATGTGGATAACTTTCGACTTTTATTTCTATAGGCTCATAAGTCAACCTATTGACATCTAATCTATTTTATATATAATAGATTGTATGAATACAGCGACAGTTAATTTTAAAACAGAACAGGAGATTAAAGAACAAGCACAGGAGATAGCTGAACATCTTGGTTTTACGCTAAGTTCTGTGTTGAATGCTTTTTTAAAACAGTTTATACGAACTAAAACCGTGTACTTTTCCGACAGAAAACCGGAAGTGCCAACACAGTACTTTCTGGATGCGATAAAAGAAGCAAAGAAAAATTTTAAAGAGGGTAAGCACTCTCCAGTATTTAAAACAGGAAAAGAAACAGTTGCGTGGCTTGAAAAACAGGGTATATGAATGTAGTTTTAGATCCTGCCATCCACAAGAAACTTAAAAAACTTAATGTACGAACAAGAAAGAGCTTCAAAGAGAGAATAGAAATTTTTCAACTTAATCCTTTTGATCCGATTCTTGACAATCACCCGTTAGAACGGGAGCTCATCGGATACCGAAGTATAGATATCACAACAGATTATCGTGCAATATTTGAAGAATTACACGAAGGAGGAGAAAGAATATATTATTTCTTCCTTATCGGAACACATGATGAATTGTATAAACCGATAGAGGAATATTAAAGAATCGGTTCTTCGTAAATTTGTGAATAGCTAAGCTTGTTCTGGTTTCTAATTACAGTCTGCGTCATTCTGGCAAGCGAGGATTACGATTATTTAACAGGAGTTAAGGTAACTCCGTCAGTGTAATCGGTAGGAATATTAGGATGAGCGGGAGCATTATTAAAGCCGCCTAGACAATCAATGCGATATCCGCTTGGATCAGGAGATCCTTGAACTGGAGCAGTTAATTCTACATCGCTAGGTGCATAAATATCCGGAGAATAATAAGCATCGCCTGCGGCTGCTATTGCGCAACCTCTTCCTTCAAGGTGGAATTTACCCGTAGCCGGGCTCTCGATATATATCGTAAACTGCTTTGTATAGGGCGTACGTAGCTCATCTTGAGAAAAGGTTTTTGTTTTTGAATTAAAGATGAGCCTTGTTTCAGTATCGTTGGAACTGACAATTTCCTCGTTTGGACCAGGAATCCTATATTCATTATATACACGCGGAAAAAAAAGTTGGGTTGGAGCACTCGAAGATTCAGCAGCTTGTGTTGGATCAGCTGTATGTTGTGATTCGAAAATCGTGCCGGCAGTTAATCCTCCCGCCAGAGCCAATGCCCCAAGCGCGAGCTTTGCAGTTCTAAACTTTCTATTGCTAATTTGACTTATTGTTTCTTTTGTTGACATACGGCGCTATTTTACTACTAAAGCTTTTTAGAGTCAATCAACCACCAGACAGCGGCCAGCGCCGCGGCTAAGAATACGAATCCTAAATATTCGAGGTACTGGGGCCAGAAAATAACGACGATTGTTTCATTGTTAAATTGTTTCATTGTTAAATTGCTAAGACCCCAGCCGTTTTCCCAATTATTTACCAACGTATGATCCCTTAGCTCAGTGCCAAAAAGGAAGGGAAAAGTTATTTCGAGTGAATTTTGAATTTTGAATTTTGAATTTTGAATTTCGTACGCTTTCCAACCTTCGTGATAAGCTTGATTTAAGATCAAATACTCATTTTTGCTTTTGGCGTTTTGTACTTTAACAGAGTACAAATAATATTGTAATTTTTGTGCGGTAAACTTGGATTGGGCTTTTGCTGTAATGATATTTTTATCGGACCTTTTAACTAAAGTTAAATTTTTAAGATAGTCGTAGGGCATTAAATAAATATTTAAATTGTCTAGTTCATTAACAGACGGAATGTTTTTATAGGAATTATTTTGAAAAGAAAGTTGGTATCCGATGCCAGATTTGTATCTGGATCCGATTATGTAATATTGAGTATTATTAATCAGCCTATCCTCCGTATAGGATTGTTCATTGGTTTGATCTAGTATATAGAAGAATAATTTTCTGCCCTTAATATTTCTATTTTCTATTTTTACTATATAACCATATTCTTGAGGTAAGCTATTATCCGGGTAGCCAAAACAGGCAATGGCTCCGCCGTTTGAAGAAATAATTAATTTTTTATCCTTTGTTAGGGATAGAATATTTCCTTTTTTGCCGCAATTTGAGATCTTGGTTTTTGTAGGGTTAAAATCGTCAATTACTATTTTAGGGAATTTAACAACTATTTTTTGGCTGTCAATAGAGGTATAAATAGGAAGAATGAAGCTAATGGATGAGTTATCCTTATATAAGTTTATATCAATACTATTTGTCTTATTTAATACTCTATATTCGTTTTGATTTTTCGGCAATGAACCAATCATGTGCCAGTCGGAGTTTGATTCGCCCATAGTCCAGTTTTTTTTCTCAAGTCGTGTTTGAGTTGTCAGATCAAGAAACGGATAAAAAACGTCATAGTTTTTATTTGGATTAGTAATATAATCGCCAAATTTTAGATAAGCTGTGTCTTCGTTGGTTGTTTGTATGGCAGGTCCTATGTTTGGCAGATTTTTCTCAACACCCACAAAATTATCAATTTTTTTGCCATGATTTACTTTATAAAGAGAAATAAAGCCCCATTTTTTAACCAGGCTGATTTTTTTACTGGCTGCAAAGATTGAGGCGAGCTCTGTATATTGTATTGATTTTGCGCTTGAGGCAATTGGATTTTGAGACTGGTCAAAAATTAGATAATTAATATCATACTTGTCAAGTACCTTTTCAAAGGCATTAATGTTTCCTGCGTCAAGCGCGTTCTTTTCTTCCCAGTAGTAATTTTCACTTTGTTTGCTCCAAACATCAAAGGTGCGGGAAACAATAGGCTGTTCTATGCCATACCATAAAAATCCTGAACCGTCATAGCCCCATTTAGTCTGAAACCAGCCCCAAAAAGTGGAATCGGGGAGAAGGGCAATTCGCTTATTCGGATCAACATGGCGGAAATAGTTAATCACAGAAAAATACTCCTTAGGAATCTTTACTTTCATAGCAGGTGAAATGTAATAGCCTTTGAAAGCCGGCAGGCTTTGAAAAATAATTAAGCTTGTCAAAATTAAGCCAAATAATGTAAGCATTATATTATTATTTTTAATTTTTTTTAGATAGAACCAGATCAAGTAAGTTCCGCAAGAGAAGAAATAGCTGGCAGTAAGTGCGTAGACTATACTAAACCGTGTAAAGGGCGATCTAAAAATTTCACTCAAGAATGAATTACTGTGCACAGAATCGGATATTAGATTAAAGGGGGGAGTATTGTTTAAGAGCGCAACTGCTACAAATGCGTATAAAATACTAAAAGAGGAACCATAGCGATTTTTATAGAAAAATCCCAAGATACACATACCGCTTAAAGCATAAATTACAATGGTTACTATTTCGTTATTTCTATGCTGTTTCCAGGCGGAGAAGATGGGGTTTTGGTTATTGTCAAGAAGATCGTAGTAATAGCCTGTAAAAGTCAGAAAGTTTTTAATTGAGCCGTTATCTTTATTGCTGTACCAGACATCGTTTGTAGATAGTTGATTAATCTTTGCCTGCTGTACGGTCTTTTCAGAAGTTTTTAGAAAATAGATTTGGGGTAGAATCCAGAAGCTGTTTATGGCTAGAATAAGAATAAAAGCTAGGATAGATTTTTTAAGAATAATTAGTTTTCTGGTATTAATTATCTGTCCTAAGGCAAGGATTCCCAGCACTAATCCATAAACCATAAATAGTTGTTGGGTGTAGCTTTGAGGGGTTGAAAGAATATTTATGAGTAAAAATATCATCCAATTTTTGCGCGATGGCTTTTCGGATGTAATAATTTTTAAAAAAATCCAGATTTCCCAAGGAAGCATACCCAAAAAAACAGAGAAAGCCTCGTAAGGCAGAAACATCATTTGAACCGTGGCAAAGTTTAAGATATAAAATAAAGCGCCCAAAACAGCAAAAACCTTTTTGTCTTTGTCAAATCCGGCAAATGTCAAAAGTTTAAGCATTCCGACTCCCGCAACAGCAACCATTGCCATATTAAAAAAATAGCGGATAATATTATTAGGCAAGATAAAAGAAAGAATCCAGATTATAAAAGCTCTGACAAGATCGGCAGAATGCGCCATGCCGGCAATTAGTCCAAAACTTTGGTATTCTTCCCAGACGGAAAACAGGGCGCGTTTTACTCCAAGAAAGGGATAAAGTTCTGTTTGTAAACTATCCCAGCCGACAAGATATGTCCCCGGTTTGTAATTGACAAAAAATAATACAAGAGCAATACTAAAAACTGCTATAAAATGCCAACGCTTTCGGATAAGATTGTAAAAATTCATTTCTGTACCTCTTTTTCAAACTTTAAGTAAGAGATTTTAGAAAATATAGAAGATAATGTATTTTGAGTTGTAATTCCTGTTCTTATTTGTTTATAAATTTTTAAACTGACCTTTTGGGGCAGAAGAAGGACAACAAAGGTTTCTATAAGGGAAATAAAGACAACTTTAACAGAAGGGCGATACCCGTATTTGAATATAGATTTTATTCTTGTGTAGAGAGTAAGCATAAAAGTATTTTTTATATTTATAAGCGAGGTATTTGATTCATGGAGTCTGTATTTTAAAACCGTTTCCGGTAGATTTTCCACTTTTCCGTGAGAGAACAATTTAAAAATTAGCTCTACTTCTTCTGCGGTATTCATGCCGTCTACATAATATTCAAAATCTATGGGAAGTCTTTTGCCGGCTATCATAAGCGTTGGCTGTTGAACCGGTACAAATTGAAAAATATAGTTATAAACATCTTTGAACTTGGTTGGAAATTTTTTTACGCCTATATTATTGCCATCCTTATCAATAATGATGCATTGTCCGCCAATAGCAACAGTTTTTTTATGCCTTTGCAGATAGTTTATTTGTGTTTCCAATCGTTGAGGCATTGCTATATCGTCAGCATCCATACGAGCTATAAAAATACCTCTTGATTTATTTATTATTTCTCTAACCGTTGCGGAAATGCCAAGATTGCGACTATTTCTAAATAGTTTTATTCTTTTATCCTGCGCAGCGTACTTTTTAAGTATTTTCCACGATTCATCGGTTGATGCGTCATCGGTAATAATAAACTCAAAGTTTTTATAGGTTTGACTAAGAATGCTCTCAACAGCCTCTGCGAGATACTTTTCCGCGTTATAAACAGGCATTATAACCGAAACTAACGGCTTTGTTTCTTTCATTTTAATCCTTTCTCTTTCATGCAAAATTGATACCAATAGCCGTCTGGCACCTGCGCATCTTGACCGGCCGAGTTTTTAAATCTATCTGTTCCTGCATGAAGGCATCCGTCAATTGCCTGATAACGGATTGCCTCCTGTGCCGCAAAATAGGTAGCAGCTAAAGTAAATATTGCTAGAATGGTAATAATAATAGTCTTCATATTTTATTTAATTGTTAGATTGCTTATTAACAATCTAACAATTTAACAATGCAACAATAGTTTTTGTCCCTTTCGTCCTGCCCCTCGACTTTGCTCGGGGAGGAACTCATCAGTCCGGCTTTGCCGGAAAGGGAAAGGTATACAGGGGTTGGGGTTTTGTCTCGTGAGAGACGATCGCGTAAACGCGATTAAAACCTCTCCCGAGAACCTTCCCACACTGTGGATTAATCGTAAACGATCATCTCGATTTCACCAGCTTTTGGTGAGTCAAAATGAAAGTTTCGACCTCCATAGTTCTAACAGGATAATTCTGCTCGCCGCACACCGTTGTGCATTTTCATACATCGTTGTATGAGAGAGCGAGCAAAACCGCTAGTGGCAGAGAGAAGCTTGCGCTTGCTCTCCACGAGTAGGGTTACGAACACCATCCGTTAACGTTCCCGACGTGGGTGCGTTAAGCATTAGACACTGACCAAAAGTTTGGCCATTGTCTAACTGGATGCTGTATGCGAGGACGTTGTCGCCGGCCGAGAATCGGAGAGTGGCACCTTTGCCGCTTATCACCCGAGGGTGATTTAGATCGCATGGCTTTTGGCCATGGATTTCAGCCCCCCAGGGGTTTACTACTCCGGATGTAACGGTTCCGCCAGTTGGCGCTATAGAAAGATAACATCCTTCAAACCCACCTAGATTGGGAATTTGGATATATCCTCCAAGCACCGCTTCATTCGGATCGAACGAAATCGTTCCTGTGGAACCAGAGGTTCGGCGTGTAGCCAAACTCCCGATCGTAAATTCTTGCGTACCGCAAGAATTTCCAACGTTATGCCCGACCCAGACCGGATGGTTGGGATGGAAAACGTTGTCAACATACCAGAAGGTCTGGCATGTTTCGGCGTGCGTTGGAACGGGAGTAGCAGCTATAACAATCGCGAGCGCGAAGAGAGCGATAAAAAACTTTTTCACGGAAATCTCCATCCTGAAATTTTTGGTCGCTAGGATCGCGAGATTTGCTGGGGTCACGACATAGCATATGCGCATTTCGGTTTCCCGAACTAAGCGGCTCGCTCGCCCAGCACAGAACGTTTGGGTTCCCAACCCGAACTAGGATCAATCTCCCTTTCGCGAATGAAGACTCTTACTGGTTGCACCGTTGTGCTTTGGTAACCTCGGCCTTCCATGGGTGTACGACTCCGTCTACGACAGTGCCGTTTCCGGGCGCGGAAGCGAACCAGCAGTTATTATAGGTGTTGCCATTAACCGTGATTCGGTATCCGTAGACCGCGTCTCCCTGCTGGAAGGTTGTTGAACCACCGGTGTCCGCCGTTGCTTTTCGAGGTTTTCCATCGACCGTGTCGCTGGATCCTCCTGAGCTAGGCGATGGGTTGGTTGGCGGCGGCGACGCTTGGGTATTTGACTGCGTAGCAGGAGTAGCAACACTCTGTTGCTTCTGTCCCGGCCCGCAGTTGTTAAACCCAGGCGTTCCACACGGGGGCGATGCGATGGGAGATCCCCATTGCTCAACCTGATCGTACGACTTTACCGGACAACCATAGTCGGCATGCTGTTCGTACGCGTTCTGAACGACCAACGTCTTAACCCATCCGGCAATATCGCTGGTAGCGACATTGTAAACAGTGACGTTAGCGTCCTTCACGGTGAGGTTCTCGAACCATCCATTCGGGCTCAACACCACCAGCGCGCAACGTCCGTTGGAACTAGAGTTCGCAACTTTGTTGCCCCAAGTGATGCTTGCGCCCTTGACGATCCCGACCTGAGTCGCGTTCTGTCCCGAAGGAAGTGTCAACGAGCCCATCGTCCCAATGTCCCAGACGCAACCGCCGAGAGAGTTTTTCTCCGGGCCGCAACTCTGAGAGTAGAAGGGGTAGGGGTTGAACGAACTACCAGTCGGAACGCTCGTCGGCTGGGGAGCCGGCGTCGATACGGCCGTTGCGGCGGGCACCGGAGTGGTGCTCGCTGCAGGCGCGGCGGTCGGCGGCACGGTTGCCGTCGGTACCGCGGTCGCGGTCGGCGCAGGCGCTGCCTGTGCTGCCGGCGGATTCTGCTGCGTCGTTGCAGCAGAGGAGATGGACCAACGTGGCCAAATCAATGCTGAAATCAGCACAATCACCACTAGTGCGGTGACGATGCCTATCCAGACCAATCTGGCCAAGATCCATGCAAGCATGGATTTTCTCCTTTCGAGAATTTTCGGTTCGTTTTTCCCTTCTTAATCCTGCAAGTTTCCTCACAAGAAGGCGATACCCACAAGGGTACTAAGGGGCGCCTATTCGTTTAGGAAAAGAAATCTCTCCTAGTTTCCCTCCTTTTTTTATTCTTGGAATCCATTATGAAGACGAACAGACTAATTTTAAATTTAAAATTTTTAATTTTTAATCAATTTTTAAATCCAAACGATCAAATTAATCGTCATTCCCGCGAAGGCGGGAATCTAATTAATGCTTCGACTTCGCTCAGCATTAATCCTGAGCTTATCGAATGGATTAACCCGAAGCTTTAATGTGCTAATTGGATTCCCAGAATAAAAAAAGGAGGGAAAC
>JAJZOC010000075.1 GCA_021852095.1 bacterium
AAACATTTATAGAAAAAAGAGAATAATAACTCCGATAAAACCCAATGATTCTGCAATAGAAGCAAAAATAAAATCCGTGTGACGTTCCGGAAGGAATCTTAATCCCGATTGGGTTGTTTCTCCTAGCCCCTTTCCGAAAATCATTCCTGAACCAACCGCTATAACAGATTGAATAGTATTATAAGACGTACCTAGGGGATCTTTCCCCGGATTTATAAAAGTTAAAATTCTTTGCTGTTGAAACTTATGTAAAAAATGCCAGATAAAGGGAATTGCCGCGAGAATAGGAAACGACGCAGATAAAAACCACAAAAAAGGGAAACCAATAATATAGAGAGTGAAAATTAAAGAAGCAAAATATAAAAGAGCATCGCCTAAATCCGGCTGTAGGAATATTAAAATAAAAAGCGGAATAAATAGCAGAAATGTTAAAACAAAAGTTCTAAACCCTGCATTGTCTTTATCTAAAAATGAAGCCAGAGCTACTGCCAAAAATGGCTTTAGAACCTCGGAAAATTGAATACGAAGACCCGCTATGTCAATCCATCTAATAGCTCCCCTACTTTCTATTCCGAGAAGCAAAACTAAAAAAAGAATTATTAGGGAAACTATATATATGGGAACCGCATAAGTTCGGAGAGCTTTGTAATTAATTTGTGAGAAAAATAAAAATACAACAAAAGACAGTATCAAAAATATAAACTGGCTTTTAAAAAATGAAACATTTATAGAAAAAAGAGTTGTCAGACTTATTAAAACAAGAACAAATACGGGTGTTATTAACCACCAATCCACTTTGGAGAAAATTCCCATTTTCATATTGAGCTTATAGAAAAATCATCTCCCTCTATTATAGATCTTACCAGGGCTTTTTTCTTAATTTCGCTCTCGAATTCTTTAGGGTAACTTGGTAAAACAACATCTACCATTTGATCCAAAGCGGTATTTAAATTTTTTCGCTCGGCCTGAATTTGTCTAATAATTCGCCTCGCCTCTCCTGCTACCAAATCCTGATTAGATTTCATCAACTCTGATGGCGAACCAAGCGATTCAAACTTTTGAGCTTTTCCTTTATATTTAATTTTATAAGCATTAACCTCGTCTAAAACTATCTTCATAATTTCTTCTGAAAACTCGCGGGGACCCGAATAGGATAATTCTCTCAAAGGAATTCTTACAGGAACATTACTTGTTTTTCTCCTCATGTGAATTATTGATGTCAATTCCTGTGCATCTTTCATTTCTTTTTCCAGTTCTAAATCAATCAATCTCACATTATTCATTGGATAGTTTTCTAAATGAACGGATATTCCATTAGTCAAATTCTTGTAAATTTCCTCCGCAATAAAAGGCGCAATCGGCGCTAGAAGTTTTGAAATTGTCAACAAAACTTCAAATGCAGTTCGATAAAACGATTCCTTATCTCTGTTATTTTCAACAGTGAATCCTACCCTCTCTCTGCTTCTTCTTATATACCAGGTTGAAAATTCATTAATGAATCCATGCATTTGGGATATCGCCGCAACCGTATCATATGAATCAAGAAAATCTCTTACTTCTTTTACCAACCTATTCATTAAAGACAAAATCCACCTATCTAAAATATTCTCGCTTTTACTTATCCCCTCAGTCGGTTCCCATTTATCTGTATTTGCATTAATGATAAAAAAGTTATAAACGTTCCAGAGAATCAACATTATTCCACGAACCTGCTGCCTATATGCTTCTTCGGAGATTATAATATCTTCTCCATGCATAACAGGAGAACTTAACAAATAAAGTCTCAATGCATCCCCGCCATATTTCTGAAGCATTAATTTAGGATCTGGATAATTACCGTAATTCTTACTCATTTTTCTGCCGTCCGTTCCCAAAATAACCCCTTCAACCAAAACATTTTTAAAAGCAATACAATCATAAAGAGCTCCTCCTATTACATGTAAAACATAAAACCATGCTCTAATTTGCCCTGTATATTCTGCTATAAAATCTGGCGGAAAAAAATCTTTAAGTTTTTCTTTATCATTAAACGGAAAATGTCTTTCCGCAAAAGACGCGGATCCTGCCTCAATCCAGCTATCCAAAACTTCAGGAGTTCTTTTGGCTTTTCTGCCGCACTTTTTACATTTAACAGTAATTTCGTCAATAAAAGGCTTATGCAGATCTATTATTTCTTTTCCCGATGCCTCTTCGAGTTCTTTAACTGAACCGGGAACAAACATTTCTCCGCACTCGCAGAGCCAGACGGGAACAGGACTTCCCCAATATCTATTTCTTGAAATATTCCAGTCGGGAGCAGCCTCTAGGCTTTTCAAAAATCTTCCGTGTTTAAAATGATTTGGAAACCAATTGACTTTTTCGTTAGTCTCAATAAGTCGCTTTTTAAGCTTTTGAACATCAACAAACCAAGCGTCAAGAGGCGCATAATAAAGGCGGGTTGAACATCTCCAGCAAATCGGAACATTGTGTTCTAGTTCCTTATCTTCGTAAACAAGACCGCGGGACGATAAATCTTCATTAACGACTTTATTCGCTTTAAGATAATAAAGTCCTCCAAATTTTGGGACGTTATTTTTTATCATTCCCTCCTCATCCACATGCGTTTCTATATGGATATTATTTTCCTTCATCGCCTTCAAATCTTCTTCTCCATAGGCTGCCATCGTTACAACCCCTGTGCCTTCTTCTGCGGTTACAAAATCTCCGGGGATTATTACAAATGCCCTTTTGTTTTTTTCTATTTTGTAATAATCATAATGCGGCTCAAAACTCTTACCAATCAAATCCTTTCCTTTAAAAGTTTCGATAATTTCATATTTTGGATCTTTTTTAAGCATTCCTAACGTACTTTTTGCCAAAATATAATATTCATCTCCCTGCCTGACTTTAACGTAGGTTAGTGTCCTACCAACA
>JAJZOC010000074.1 GCA_021852095.1 bacterium
ACTATGGGAAAGACAAATCGCTAATTCTGTCTTATTATAATTCTTGTCTTTGGCATATAAACCCCGGCGAATTCTATAAAGATCACCTTTTTTTACATAATAATTAAGTCTTACCCTTGCAGAATTACCGATTTGTCTTTCCCATAGTAAGGCAATATCTTTAGAAGTAAATACTGTTTTGGAGGATCGTAAAATAATTGTTAAATAATCACCTTTACTTATAATTAGAACCCGATGTTAGGTTAAAACTAACTTCCAGTTCTTATATTATAATTTCATGGCTCTTTTCTCAACAACTGTTTCCCCTTCCTCAAGACTCAGAGTCTAATTTATAAAAATTGCTATTTAAAAATATAGTAGCTATTTTTAGTCGTCCCTTTTTTATTCAGAAATCCTTTTTCAGATAACGATTTTAGCAGATTAAAAGCTTGCTGTCTGGTTATGTTTAACTCTTTTGCCAAATCGGCTGAAGTTATTTCTTTATACTGTTTGGCAATTTCAAGTGCCTGCTGTTCACGAGTAGAGGGTCTGATGTTAAAAGAAAGCTTAGACAAGCCTTCTTCAACTCGGCCTAAAGCGCTCTGAAGCGAATATTTAACGCCGTCTGTAAAATACTCAAGCCATCTAGTTTTATCCCCCAAATCCGCACTATGAAGTGAGTCTGAATATAGCTCACGGTCTATATCGTAATAATCATCCAAAACAAAGTATTTATTTATTTGATAGCTATGTGAAAGTAAAATAAGCGCGGTTAAAAGCCTGCACACTCTTCCGTTACCATCTTCAAATGGGTGAAGATAAACAAATTCGTGGTGGAAAATACCTGCCTGTAAGATGATAGAACCTTTTGCTGTAAGCAGCCATTTCGTCAGATCACTCAAAGCATTTTCGATAGCAATGCGGTCATGAAAAGGAGGATTATGTTTAATAATTATTTGCTTATCGATTTGTCTTCGGCCAACAACAATTGGTACATCTCTTATTTGACCCTTAATTTTATCGTCAACACCGGTAAGTAACTCTTTATGAATATTACGTATTAGAGAAACATTGAAAGGCTCTGCTGTTTTTTTATCTAACTGTTTAAGTATTGAGAAATAATTAAGTATCTCTTTCTCGCTTCTGTTCGTAGATACATGATCGTTTAAAATAAGATTTGTCACTTCTGCTACTGATAATGGATTCCCTTCAATGCTATTTGAAGCATAGGAAGATTGTATAAGATTTATTCTCTCAAGATTTAACTGTAGCTGATGTGGAATTCTTATTCCCTCAAGTTGGCCGTAGTAGCGTTCTATTGTAGTTAAATTTGTAAGGAGTTTTGAAGTAAGCGTAAATTTAGGATTTAACATAAACTCATTATAGAAGGCATAAGACTAATTGTCAAGTTAATTGTCAAGTTAATTGTCAAACACCCTCTTCTTAATATCTTTTAATTCCCCGAATTTCCCCTCTTTAAAAAGGAATAAGAATAAAACCAATATTAAAGTAACTATACTAATTGTTTTTTAAAATTGAAGACAAGCTTATATAAAATTTGTCGGCAAATTTTGCTTGACTCTTAAGATCAGGATGAAGACCGTCCCGTAAATCCGCCTCCGTAAGCCAAGAATAAGGATTTAAATATACAAGGTTATTGTCTTTAGCTACTCTTTTAATTATATTGCTGTAAGCTGAAACCTGATCGGCATTATAGTCTCCCCGCCTTAATAATCCAACTAAAATAATTTTTGAAGTTGGACTTCCATTCTTAATTCCTCTAACCAATTTTTTATAACTACTACGAAATGTCCTAAGCGGTACTTTTAAACCTAGATCATTTGTACCTAAATATACCAAAATAACATCGGGTTTAAATAAAACTATATCATTACGATATTGTTTAAGACCGGATGGCCAACCCTTAACTTCAGAAGCGGACATGCCAAAAAAACCAGCATTATGTAATTGATATCCCAATTTGTCTGCTAATAAATAGGTAAAATTACTATCTCCCCAAGATACGGAAATTGAGTCACCAAGCACTGCTAATGTTTTCTTTGGCACACCGTTTGGCGTTGTTATTATTGCATTATCATCAACATTAATTTCTCTTAAAGCTAAATCGCATGCAGAATAAGATCCACCACACCAATGCATTACTATAATATTATGTTTTTTTGTATCATCAGAATTGTTTATAGCTATTTTTAATTCTTTCTCATCAATATTAGGCGTTGTCAATTCATAATTTTTTCCATCTACGGAAACTCTTATTCCTTGCGCATTGTCATAATCATTTGAACTAGTTACTTTGAAACTTATACTTCTAGTGTTTGCTATATTAAATCTTACCTCGTCTCCGCCATATCTTGACAGAATCATTTCTCCTTTTACAAAGGGGTTTTTTAGCGCTTTCCAGTCCTTTGAGAACCAAATATTTCGATCCCTTAAAATATTCTTGCTACTCTCTCTATGGTTTAAGAGGAATAAAACTGACAAAATAATTAATAATAGTATTAAATGAAATTTTTTATTTATCTTAAACCGTTTAGTAACTTTAATATAAAAAAGTATAAATAAGATAAATAAAATACCCAAAGATATAATAATTCCAATATTTAATAGCTCTTGATTTTTATAATAAACGGTTACTTGATTTGTAATCAAAGAAGTTAACACAAAACTATTTAATCCGTCACTTGTTTTTTGACTGGGAATAATTTTACCGCCATCCCATAGTACCCAGTTTGGATCATACTTCTGAGAAAATATCACTTTTGCAGGTCTATCTAAAATATTAAGATCTACTGTATATGTAACAGGATTTATCTTATAGGATCTATATGGGATAACAGTCCCATTTGGTAGTACTGAATAAAAAAGCCCAGAAGAATTATTAAATTTATATACAGTTAAACCCTTAAACTCTTTATCTTTGTTTAAATATGATATGTTGTCCAAAATATTTTCGATCGATTGCCTTTTATTTGCATCATAAGTTCTATTGGACAAAAATATTTCTTTGGTGAAATCATCAGGAATAACAACGTATTTAACCGCTAATTTCTCTAATATTCCAATCGTTCCTGGGGCTCTCAATATTTTCTCTATCTGATTAATATCTGTGGTATTAAATACTGTACTTGCATCTAGAATAGGATGGTTCTCTGATTCAAAAACAAAACGGTTTCTCCAGGGAACAACCAAGGTACGACTAAAGTCTGATTGGGATGAAACCAACTGCCCAAATTTAACATAATCCGATGGAACAGAAAGTTTTTTAAACGTTCCGCCCAACTGCCCCAAAATTGCAGGACGAATTAAAAATAACAAATATAAAGTAATAAGTATTAAGAATAAATTTTGAACATTTAGAAATTTTGATTTGATTAAAAATTTAAAATTAAAAATTAAAAATTTCTTCTCGGTCTTCAGCCATTCATAAATCTTCCAAACACTAAACGGGATTAAAATTGAGTATGATATTGCCACTAAGACGTACCATTTTGTCGGATCCCGAAACATGATAAACCCGGGAACATATTTAAACATCCAAAGATATATTCCCCCAAACGGATCATTTGCTCCTTTTGCCAAAAACGCCCCGATCAAACCCAACAAAGCAAAGAAAAGAATTACTCTATTGTTAGATTGTTGAATTGTTACATTGTTTTCAAATTTTTGACTTTTGACCTGCACTTTTGACCTTTGACTTTTGACTTTTGACTTTGTTACAAATAGTAACGACGCATATGCTAAAATTGGCAGTATCAGAAACTCCGGCTTCATAAAACTAACCTTGCCAAAAATATTCTCCGGCCAAAATGGACTAAGAAGAGAAATCGCTTGCTCAAATCTCGCAAAACTAAAAAATTTTACTGATCTCAATGAGGTATAAGCACTGCCTAATTCCGCTGCGGGATTTTGCTTTCCTAAAATTAATGGCAAAAGCCAAAAAGACTGGAGTAATACTATAATGATTCCAGGAATGATAAAAATAAAAAAAAGGGATCGTAATGCTTGATTTAAATTTCTTGCTTTAAGAAAACTAAATATCCAATATATTATTGCAGAGATTATAATTATATATGTAATCCTCAAATCGAATATAGTCAACAGTGATAAAACCAGTGAATACCAAATTATATTTTTTATCTTTATACTCTTCCTTATTAAGGGAAAAAAACCATATAGCACTAACGGCGCAATAGAATATGCCATAGCTATTCCCACTTGCCCACCGCCAACCATCATTAAAATATAAGTATTAGCCATATAAATAAGTGCGCCCAAAACAGCGAAGTTTCGATTTTTTAAAAAGCTATTAGTTAAAAGAAAAGAAGAAAAAGTGCCAATAATAAGAAATGGCCAGAAAAAAAGCATCCTTAATGTAATTGACCATGGTATATGTAAGACAAAGACAAGAAACCGAACTCCTAAACTTAAATATGTATTGAGATATAACGTTATAAGCGTATTGCCCCCTAATCCATTTCCTAATATGTTTGACCAAGCGTAAGGCTGCCATGAAAAATCTCCCAATCTTTCAGGAAGGTAATATGGCAAATCCGGTGCGCTCAATAATCCCTTGGTAAACCAGTTTTTATAAATAAATAGCAAAACGGAGAATATAATTAAAAGAAATATGTTCTTGTGTAAATATTTCATACCCGTTGCTTAATCACTCTAGCTGGATTGCCAACCGCAATTGAATATGGCTTAATGCTTTTTGTCACAACCGATCCTGCCCCGATCACCGAACCTTTGCCAATTACCACTCCAGGCAATATAACTACATGTGTTCCTACCCATACGTTTTCCTCTATGGTAATTGGTGAAAAAGTATAACCCTGCTGAACAATTGGGGTTTTTAAATCGTTATAGTTGTGATTAAAATCAACTATGTAACAAAAGGCTGCAATAATTGTATTTTCACCAATGGATATTTTACCTTGTGACATAACATAAGAAGAATCATCCAGCAGAACATTTTTATCGATATCAATTTTCCCCGAAAAACCTGCGCTAACTCTCGTATGTTTTCCAAGACGAGAATTTTTGCCGATTGAAATCGCATGTTTATTTGTTTGAAAAAAAGTATTGTCACCACCCAAAACTACTGAATAGTCTACTCTATAACCTCTCAATCTCAAGAAAGTAATTTTTATGATAGATACTCCTTTATTAAAGACTAAATCGCATGAAGAGTAAAATGTTTCCAGTATGCCTTTATTCTTAAAGGCATTACGTATTAGTTGGTTTTTGTTTCCCATAAATCTTTTATATAATAAAAAACAATAATTATCATAAGAAAATAAACACCATTTCCGATCGATTCTGCTACGGCATTCTTATGAATTAATGTAAATAATAGTGCTATTCCATATAATAATAAATTTATTATCAGTATTCTTTCTTTCTTGATACCAAATAAAATTACTGCCAGAATGAATAAAATTAAATAGTTTGTTGGGAAAGAAAGAATTAAATTAAAATACGGAAGTTTTTCGATCAAAATAAATATGACCGAAAAAATAACAAACATTTCAAGCCTAATCCTTTTTTCTGTCCAAAGATTAACAATTTCTCTATCTATAATTAGAGAATATCCTGTAAATATTTTTTTTGTATTGTTATAAAACGTTTTCATCTTTTTTACGTTTTTTGTATACTTTATACATAAAGAAACAGCCTAATAGAAATATTATTGTTGCACCGCTAAGAAGTAAGCCCTCATAAAAAAGCTGTTGAGGATAAAATTCAACAATCAATCTGCCATTAAAAGGCTTGTTTATATACCACGCGTTGGCAAAATCATATATCTCAAAATGATTATTATTAAAAACTGGTTTTTTAAAGAACGTTTCTGCAAAAAACCCTGGCGGGTTTTTTCCATCCACCTCATATAATCTCCATAGTGGATTATACGCCTCGTTAAAAGTAAGAACCATTGGTGAATTTACATGAAGCTCTAGGGAATATTTTGTGGGATCAATCCTTGTGTAGCTAATTTTTTGGACCCGTGCATTAACGTTTGATTTATCTTTAGGCATAAAAAACACCTGTGGAGTTGTTATACGCTCAATGGTCAATGATTTTAATGATTGTTCAGGATTATTTATTGTATTTTGACAATAATATATAGATGCCGATGTATCGCCATCCGAACCAGTAATTATAATATTATCCTGTCTCGTCTTACTTACATCTACAGAATAACTGCTAGTCGGATAAAAATAACCATTATTGGATTGATTCGCTTTTCCTGCATTCTTAACATTTACATAAATCATCGCATCCTTAGCAAGAAAAGGATCAACGCTATACATAATCTTATAGGTATTTTTCCAAGAAAATCCAGCAATATCACCAACGATGCAATTCATTTGCGAATCGGCAAAATAAATATTTTGCCTATGCTGATTAATAAATAGATTACTCGGTTGTGGAAAAAAGAGTTTTATCGAAGATGCTCCTGAGAGGTTAAATAAACCAAGTGAAATTTTTTCCTTATTATCTACTGCTTTAATAGGAAAAGTAGATTGATTTATTTGAATTTTATTTGGAAGCAGAAGAGATCCGTTATTTCTCTTATCAAGAGATAATGCATCTATATATATCTCTCCTTGCGTAAGATTATTTGGAATAGCGTATTCTTTAACTCTTGACCAATCATTTCCTTGAATTATAGTATTAATCGAGTTATTTACCGCGTTCATTTCCCATATTGTGCTACCGATTTCTTGCTGTAGAGTTCCAGGACCCACGGCATCATATAACTTTATCAATATCGGCCGTTCAAGTTTTATATACGCTTTCAATGTTTGCACCAGCGAAAAATCAGTTTGTTTCTCTTTAATAACTGTATTATTTACATAGGTATTGATAAAATTCCAATATCCCAATAATTTTCCGTTCGTTTTATTAATCAACTCTTGATTTGAATTCTTATCAATAAGACCTTTCATTTCCGATACTCGCTTTGCCGACAATCCTAACCTATTCACCATTAATTGTTTTGTGTCAAGACTTGGATTATCAACCTTTCGCTCTTCCCATTTTTTTAAAAAATATAATGGAGAACCCGGAAGAATACCGGCAGATGGCAATTCTGGCAAACTAAGTTTTTTTTCTAAAATACATGATTCGCAAGACAATGAATAAATCATCCCATCAATTGGTAAGTTTATACTCGTAGATTGCTTATATCCCGGAGGTGGGTAGAAAAAATTATTTGATCCCGCAAGAACTGCTCCTGTAATTGCATTTTCTTCTCCGATAAATTCTGTTACGTTCTTTAACCCATAGAATTTATGATTATCACCAAAGGGCAATCTATAAACATCCCATGCTCCATCACGCCAAAGAGGAGATATTAGCTTATTCTTTGCCAAAGCCTTTTTATAAATAGACGGATTTTCAGATGGAATCCAGTTCAAATTATAATAGCTATCATTCCGAAGCAAAGCAAAAGGCGTTTCCAATAAAGACGCAATATCCGAAATATGAGGACCATTGTTTAAAATCTCATCATAAAGGCGATTAATAAGCGCATATTGACCGTCGTTTAGTCCACCTCCGTTTTCCATTATTGGTTTTGGGGAGACAAGATTAAAAAAGCTTAATACGCTAAAATAATTCCAAGTATATGCTTCTGCGTGCCATAGCGTATTTAATCTTGGCATAAGAAGCATTCTATTTTCATCATCTAAATTTTTTTTACTCCAGTCTTCGTAGCGAAAAACATAATTTGGTATATGTACAAGTGTGGTAAGCGGTTTATTCCAAACAAAAAAATCTTTTCCTAAAAAAGGAAAGTGGTACAAAATTATTAATACTATTACACTCGCCGCGAGAAGTTTTTTGGGAATAGTTATTTTAAAATTAAATAATTTATAACTTTTATTCTTCTCTATTAATATATTTATTGTATAAGAAATTAAAATAGCAAAAGCAAGATAAAGAGCAGGAATAAATTTATATTGCGCGGATCTAAAAATTACAAAGAAGGGAACATGTTCCATGAGGAAGATAAAAAGAGAACCCGTAGGGGAATGCGTTCCTGCGGAAAAAAAGATTGCCACCAATGACAGAGCAACAAAAAGCACGATAATTTTTTTTTGTTCTCGTTCACGAACAAACCATAAAGATAGATAAGCAAAAAAGGCAAATAAGAAACTGAAAACTATAAGGAATGGGTTTTGTAAAAAATAGTTGGAGTAAGCATGGTTAATATTATCATACCAATCCGGGAATCCCTGTAGGCGAAATAAATTAATAATACTGGTATGCTGGCTTACAGAATCAGCCCAATTTATCAAACCAGCAATCCCGCCCATAGATGCCGTACTAGAAACAAAATTTGAATTAACATACCTAACCATTGGCAGAATCCAATACGCATTCAAAAAAAACGATAATATGGCTGTCGTAGCTGTTAATATAAAGATCCTCGAAATAATCTCTATCCTTTCTTTATTATTGCTAATAATTAAAAAGAAGATAGATGCGGTCATAAGAGTAATTATTACCCCTCCATAAAGAGGAAGACTTCCTCCGCCGCCAGCGCTAAAGAAGAACAACACTAAGGAGATATAAATACCAGCCTTAATTGGTGAAATCTGCTTTTTGAGAAATTTTATAAAAAATAGTGCTACTAAAGGAAGCGCTGTATAGGCAGAAAATGTTGTACCCGCTCCTAATCTCCATAGGGCTAATAAATAAAAATTAAATATGTATAAGACTGATGCAATAAGCGGAAAATAACGAAAATTAAAAACCTTACGAAGGGAATACGCAAAAAAATACATTGACAAACCCATAGCAACAAACCAAAATATAAAGGTGAATTTTTGTGCGTCAAATATTGAAAAACCAATCATCCTAAAGAATGCCTCAATCCCGTTTATGCTAATGGTACCCATATTTATAGATGCATCCTGACCGAATGGCGCACTAATCGACCACGTAAAAAAGAGATTTTTAAAAAAATTAACTACGTCAATAGGATAAGCAGAATCATTTCCTGTAACATAATTGTTATTGGTAAACCATATTGATGGTATAAAACCTAACAAAACTATAATAAATATATCCTTCAGCCTATTGCTGTATTCTTTAAGTAATTTCGAGATTAAAAACTTCATATTAAGTTTTATTTAATTTCTTAACTGCAAAGAGATCAAATGACAAAGAAGGAAATGGGAAAAATATAATTTCCGATATAAGAGAGCAGATTCCCCAAAAAATCCAAGGCTTATATTTTATTCCCGCATGGTCGTCTCTTAAAAATTTAAGTCCTCTTAAACCATAGACGGTATACCCTAATTTTCTAAGATCGGTCTTTGTCCATCCTGACTTATGAATCTGATGTGGATTACCATCAAAAGCATGTTGTTCATAAAAGCCGTTGGGCGTTAAAATTATTACCCTTTTTTTAGCTATAACCTCCATATCCTTAATAAGTCTTAAAGCATCCTGTTTATTAAAATGCTCAACAACATCAATAGCAACACATGCATCGAAACTTTTCTTTTTATAAAGTTTAGACAACTTCTTTATATCACCTAACATATACTTATCATGTAATTTTTTTCTTTTACTTTCAATAATATTCTTTTTATAAATATCAATTCCTTCACTACGAAATCTCCTGCGAATCATACCTATAGATGAACTATGTCCGCAACCGACATCCAATACAGAATTACACTTCGATAATTCTTTTTCTAAAATCCTATAGAAAAAAATGTTTTGATATTTTGAAAAAAAGCTTCTTATGTTCATAATCTAGCTAAAACGGCGAATATCTACATATGTCTAAACGCGTTTAAGAATGAATTTTCCCAAGTGCTATCTTTCGCAAAGATTATAGCATTTTTACGGAGTTTTAAATAAAGTTTAGTATCGGTAAATATATTGATAATCGCTTCCGCAAAGCTTTTTGAGTCATCGTTTACTATTAATGCTGCACCTTTTTTTGAAACCTCTAATCCTAAAGGCGGCACTTGTGAACTTACAATTGGTATTCCTGCCGCCGCATAAACACGGATCTTTCCCGCGTCTGCATAATAACGAGGCGATCCTGGTATAGCCCTATAAGGAGCTAAACCAACAGAACATAAGCTAATTATTTTAGACATATCTGAACTTTTTTGCACAAATCCATGATGGTAAACTGATTTTTCAAGATGCAGTTTTTGAATAATTTTTTTTAACCAAACAAAATCTTTATCTGTTCCTCCTATAATATGTAAATTAGCATCCGGAAACCTTTCTCTAACCAATGCTAGAGCTTGAATCGCCACATCTGGCCCGTTTTCAGGACCCAATGTTCCCATATAAACCATGGAATGCCTATCAATTTTAGAAACCGGATTTGCTTTAATTTGGTTTTTATATAAACCATTGGGCACATGAATTACGGGAGCAGATTTTTGAGGATTTAGTCCCGCTTTAATACGCGCCGGCTGCATTGCTTTTGAAACATCCCAAATATAATCTGCATGCATAGCGCAAAATCTATCTAACCATAGATATACAGCATTAAACCATTTTTGCGGATACCGCTTAGGCGAGTAATCTGATACATAATATACTACTTTTTTCACTCGGCCGATTTTGCGTAAAAAGATTCCAGCCAACGCATTTACGCTTTCTAAACCGATAAGATAATCGAAATGTATTTTGTCTCTAAAAGACCAATCTATTACGGATAAAAAATCACGAATTTTAAATCTGATTTGAGTACCATTAGAATGTGACATTGCCAAAATTGGTTTCAATAAATAAACAACCCATGAAGATTTACGCGGTATAAATTTCATACTACCCGTATATTCTTCAATTTTTGGTATCACATCTTCACTGCCAGGATACAATTGATCAATAATTACTAACTTTCTAACCCTTGGCACTAAAAAATCCCGTAAAGGCTCTACACTTCCATTTGTTGGCAAACGTTGATTATTGTTCCATACAGAAAATGTGGCAAACAATACAGATGAGTTCTTTGATAATGGAGGACTACTTTTTATTATCATTCTTTAGAATTTCTTTGGCTTCTTCAACCATAGCTACTATTCCATCCCTAAGCTCAACTCTAGGAAGCCAACCCGGCACTCTCCCCATATTATCAGCAGGAAGAGGATCATGCCCTTTTGTTTTACCCGGATAAAGTCTTGCCCCAGTCAAGCCAGCCACCATCTGTGCTATGTCAATTATTTTAATCCACTCATAGCTACTTGCGTCATACACAGTACGGCGTAAATTTTTTGTATTTAAAGCTGTGTAAAAAGCACTACAGAGATCATCTATATGCGTAAACTGCCGCCATTCTTCCCCATTTGTCATCATTTGTATTTTTCCTGTTTGCAGTGCTTGATAAATAAAATCGGAGATTACATGGCTTTTAATATCTTGTTTTTCCATTACTCCATAAGCGTTCCAAACGCGAATGCATACGCCTTTTAGCAAACTAGTCCAAACTTCTCCCAGTCTTTTAGTAGAACCATATACCGTATCTGATTCTTCTGTCAGCTGGCTTGAAACAAAAAGAAAATCAGTTTTTTTCTGTTCTTCCAGTTGATTAAATACATTAGTCATTAAATCCAAATTCCACTTTAATTGAGACATTTGAAGTTTTGATTCATAGAGATATTTTGATCCGCCCACATCCCAAGCAAGAAAATAAATTCTATCTATATCTTTGAAGTCGAATTTAAAAAACCTGCCGTCTTCTCTCTTATCTTTTTTAATATCAAAATGGATAACTTTTTCACCTCTTTTTTCAAGGAATTTACAAAAAGGCTTTCCTATAAAACCTTCTGAACCAATAACTAAATTTCTAATCATATATAAATCTTGGGAAAATTATTTGCTAGTTTTGTGGACTTGTTCATTAATCCAAACATAAGTCTTTTCAAGTCCGTCTCGTAAAGAACTAGTAGGTTTCCATCCAAGCTTCTTTTTAATTAACCTATTATCCGATTTCCTGCCCCTGACTCCTTGAGGTCCAGAAATATGCTTTATTTTTAGTTTCTTTCCTGCTATTTCCATAACCATTTCTGCCAATTGGTTTATAGAAACCATTTCTTCCGAGCCAATATTAACAGGTCCTGTAAAATTTGAATTCATTAACCTACGCACGCCTTCTAAACATTCATCTATATACAAAAAGGATCTAGTTTGTTTCCCATCCCCCCACATCTCGATTATTCCGCCATCTTTTACTTGTGCAACTTTTCTACACATTGCGGCAGGAGCTTTTTCTTTTCCGCCTGTCCAGGTTCCTTCCGGACCGAATATGTTATGAAACCTTGCTATTCTCACTTTTAAACCAAAATTCTTATGATATGCTAAATATAATCTCTCGCTAAATATTTTTTCCCAGCCATATTCGCTATCCGGCGCGGCAGGATATGCGGATTCCTCGAAGAGTTTAGGATTTTTTGGATCCAACTGGTTATATGCCGGATAAATACAAGCTGAAGAGGAATAAAATATTTTTCCAGCCTTTGATTCCTGCGCATTTTGGAGTACATTTAAATTTATAAGCGAGGAATTATGCATAATATTCGCATCGTTATCCCCTGTAAAAATATACCCCGCTCCACCCATATCGGCAGCTAATTGATAAACTTCATCAAATCTTTGATTAAAAACTTTTTTAACAAACATTTGATCTCTTAGATCCCCAACAATAAATTTATCAGCTTCCGACCTGCCATATTCCGGTTTTTTTAGATCAACTCCAAGTACCCAAAATCCTTCTTTTTTAAGTTTCTTTACTAAATGACTTCCAATAAATCCACCCGCACCGCAAACCAATGCTGTTTTTTTGATATTTTTTATTGTTCTACTCATACTCTATCTTATATTCAGATTTCTAAATAAGTGTTATGTATAATTTAACACATTTTATTGAAACTTAAAAGCCTTTTAATTTAAAATATTATTTTTATAATAGATACTCCTGTTTATATTTATCTTATTAAATAATTCATCTAAAACCCTTTCACTATCTCTTACTTTGGCTAATTTTAACGCATTTACTCTAAACTCGCTATACAACTGTTTATTCACAATAAGTTCTCTTATTGCTTTTACGAGTTCTTTTTCATTTGCGTTAATATGTAACCCTGCTTTATTTTTTTCAATATCTTCTGCTGTACCATTGTCCCCAGAGATTATAACAGGCAATCCTAATGCCAGATAGTCTCTCGCCTTCATGGAATCTATATAATACTCTCCTGGGTAACTATTGATGTAAAAAGCAATACCAATTCCATAATCTGCTATTGTCCTAAATAATTTATCATGCGACATTGCGCCTAAAAAGGTAATATTATGATCCAATCTTCTTTTTTTTACTAAAGCTTTCAGCTCTTTTTCCATTATTGGCAAACATACAAATGTTAATTTTATACCGGGAAACTCTTTTGATAGATTGCCTATAGCATTTAGTAACATAGTAAATTCGTCTACCGATTTTCTGGTAGACACGACTATCAGCTTGAAGGGATTTACTACTTTTGAAACTAAATGTCTGGTACGAGCAATTGAGGGAGAATTAGGTAACCAGATAAGTTTGTTGTCTGAAATCCCATCACTTCTTCGTATATCTAATATCCTATTCGAAACGGCCAACACCAGATCCGCATTACGAACAGTTAACTTATCTAAAAAATGATACAGCATATTCAAAAATGCGTTACTATATCGTGACTTCGTATAATCAGGACTAAAAGCAATAAGCATTTTTACTCTTCTTAACTTTTTTAATAGTAACCCCCATACTGTATTCAACGGGTCTACGCCAATATACACAGGCTGATCTTTATCTAAAAATCTTGAGATCAATTTAAAAGTAAGCCATCCTTCCCAGATTCTTGCTCCAATCTCTCCAAATATTACTTTATATGGTATGACTTCCTCTTTTTTGCTTATTCCATCAAAATAAGTTACAAGCGTTACCCCCTCTAGATATATTGAATGTCTTATAAATAAAAAAGGTTGTTGTTGCTTCTCTAAATAATAAGAAATCGTGTGGGCGGGACCGGCATTATCAATATTATTTTTACTAATAACCGTATGACTTACGATACAATAGCTAATTTTTTTCATTTTTCATCAATCTTAATCCATTTAATACATCGTTTGGTTTTGCATCTAAAATTGTTACTATTTTTTTAATATCAAAACATGTATTCTTTGGCCGTGGCGCTATGCTCACAAAATAATCACTGGAAACCGGTATAAGTAATTTTTTATCAAAATTAAAAACTTTTGCGACCTTTAAAGCAAGGTCAAAACGACTTATGCATTCTGATCCTGCAACATTATATATCTCATTCTTTTTGTTTTTTAAAATAATTTTCCACAGAACCAAAGCGGCATCATCTGCATAAAGATAATTATTATATATATCATTTACTATCTTTAGTTCTTTTCCGCTTTTTAGTTGCTCAATTATCCACGAGACAGGATTTTGTCTTTCATTTTTATTGTTCCATCCATACATCGTCATTAAACGCACAATAATATAATTCTTATGTCTTTTTTTTATCTCTTTTTCTGCTTCTAATTTTGTTATACCATAATAATCAACAGGGAAAGGTCTGCTTTTTTCCGAAAAAGGAGGATTAACTCCATTAAATATTGCGTTTGAAGAAAGATATAACAACGATGCATTTATCTTCCTTGCTTCTTCTGCAATATTTATTGTTCCTTCGACATTAGCTTCCCATGCCTCTTTT
>JAJZOC010000047.1 GCA_021852095.1 bacterium
GAAGTGTTCTAAAAAATGGTTCAAAATAAGGATAATGGACGATATCTGTATCTTTGGGTAATTTTTCTCCTCGAGTAAAAAATATATACTCATTATCGGAATCATATTCGAGCAATGATCTTTTTAGATTTCCTAAATAAACCCCCGTACCCCTTACCCTATGTTGTAGGAAATGTCCCGAATTAAGAGGAGATGTATCAATCGCAATATGCATACTAGTTATAAAGTTCATAAGGTTATAAAGTTCATAAGGTAACTCTTAGACATTTGACTTTATAAACTTTACGAACTACGTTTGTGCCATTTCCATGCAGTTTCTGTTATTGTTTTAAGATCCGAATACTTTGGAATAAATCCAAGCTCCTCTTTTATCTTTGAAACATCAGCGACTAACTCATTAGCGTCTCCCGGCCTTCTTGGACGCTCTATTACCTTTAGTTCTCTGCCGCTTACCTTTTTAATCATCTCAAGCACTTCTTTGTTTGAGTATCCTTTGCCTGTCCCGACATTATAAGCAAACCCTCCCCCATCTTTACCTAACTTTTCAAGAGCCAAAACATGCGCTTCTACCAAGTCCAAAACATGGATATAATCTCTTACGCAGGTACCGTCCGCCGTTTCATAATCCGTACCGTAAAGATTGAACTCTTTATCCCCTAACGCCGCTCTAATCGCCAAAGGTATTATATGACTTTCGGGATCGTGGTCTTCTCCTCTTGTTCCGTCAAGAGCCGCCCCCGCGGCATTAAAGTAGCGAAGAGCAGCAAAATTTAATCCATAAATCTTTTGATACCAAGAAAGCATTTTTTCAACCATAAGCTTACTTTCTCCATAGGGATTGGTTGGGTTTTTAGGATGATCCTCCGTTATCGGAAGCTTTGTTGGATTACCATAAACACCGGCGGATGAAGAAAAGATAAAAAATTTAACATGAGTTTTTCTTGCGTGCTCCATTAACTCCAACGATCCCCCTGTATTATTATAAAAATATATTCTCGGATCTCTCATCGATTCTTCCATCGAGATATATCCGGCAAAATGCATTATCGCGTCAAAGCTATGCTTTTGAAAAATACTTTCAAGCTTATCCCATTCCCAAAGATTTGCCTGCATAAATTCTGCTTTGGGATCAATAGCTTCTTTATGTCCCCTTTCAAGACTATCTAAAACAACAACGCTATCTCCTCTTTCAAGAAGACGTTTAGTCATAAAACTTCCGATATATCCTGCCCCACCTGTTACTAAAATTTTCATCCTATTAAATAAGATTTAAGCCTATTTTTCAAAAACATTTTTCCTAAATATGTTTTTAGGTATTTTTCTCTATGAGTTGCATCTTGCTGATTTAGACAAGCTTCATAATAAATTAGCTTTAACGGCCTTCTTCTTTTCGTTGAATCAATTTCTCCATCTTCGTGAAGCTTAAATCTTAATTTTAAATTCTTAGTATAACCAGTATAAAATTTATTATCTATTTCTGATTTTAATATATATGTGTAATAAAACATAGAGATTTAATTTAAAATTATTTAATAGGATGAATACTCACTATTATATCTTTATTTTTTGTTCAGTGCCACCAATCTTCCGTTGATCTATATATTTTACTCGGATTAATAAAAACCCAACCCATGGCATGAAGCTGTTTATTGTTATAACCATTAAGATCTAAAAGAATATCATTATTGGATGGTTTCTTTGCTATCGCCGAAGCCTTATAAGCTTTAAGTTGTGCACTATTTGTAGTAGAAGCAAATCCTATTTTTATACCATTATTCCTTAATAAATTATCCCTCATAAGATACAACACTGTCGGATAACTTATGGCAACAGTTTTAAACTTATAATCATAGAGGGTAAATGTATTGCGGGGAAAAGAAAGTTTAACAAGCTGAGAAAAATAACTTGCCTCCGAAGATGCAGAATTTGATACATTAAGTATGTCTGGACTAACTCTATAAATACTTATTGAAACAACAAGTAATAAAATTACTATTCCCGCATATTTTTTGATTCTATATATTTCATAGATCAACCATGAAGTAAGAAGAATTACGAATGGATGCATGAATACATAGAAACTCTTAAAAAGAGGCGTTCTGGTATAGCGCAGAATCGCAAACATACATAAAGTGCTGAAAATTATTATTAACCATTGTTTGCTGATCTCCCGTCTCAATAGTTCTTTAATTATTAATATACCTATCCCGGCAATAAGTATGTAACCAACAACTGCATATCCCCCTATAATAAAACCCCAAGCATTGGGAATAAATATTCCCGCAAATGTAAGCCATCTTCTGCCTAGTACATCATATGAGACCTGCATTTTAGGATTTAATAAATAATTAAACATATTACTGGTATTATAAAAATGATTACTAGCATCTGATATAAACACAGGAAGCCATGGTACCAGAAGTCCAAAACCCGACAAAAAAATTGCCAAAATAAATTTTCTCCTTTCAAACAAAAGAGTAAATGCAATAAGAGGCACTAAGGCTATTCCCTGAAGATGAATCGAAGATGCTATGCCTATAAATAATGCTTCCAGAAAAATATACTTTATTTTCTTGGTTTTTAAGTATTTAATCATTGAAAATATAGCTAATGTTGAAAATAAGGCAATAGGCGTTTGATTTGTTAAATTAGTAGATTGAGTTATTTGCGCCGTAGAAACCGCCATTAAAATTCCCGCTACTAAACCAAATTTTCTATTAATTAACTCTTTACCCGCATAAATAATTACTAATACATTTACCACCGTAAGCAAAGTTAGGAATATCCATGGAGTTATCACTGAATACGGATTAAACAATGTCCCGATCATTATTAGCCAATACCATTCTCCGCCTGTTTGGAATGGTCCGCCAGAAGAAAATGGACCAAGAAAAGGAATCAGATGATGAATGAGAGCATAACGCGCGACAATCGCGTCATGCGCCTGATCATAAGCGAGTCCCCACCTATTTGAGTAGTTATAAAAACGTAATAGTAAAGACAACAACAAGATAAAAAATACACAGATCCTATAAAAACCTAAATACTTTATGTATGATGCGGGAAACCTTAACGCTGAAAAAAGAGAAAATATAAAACCCTGCTCACCGTCCATAAATCCTTTATGTCTTATGTAAGTTGTCAAGAACCAATGTAAAGGCTTGATAAATAAATACCCGACCCCATAAAAAATCTTTAATAAAATATTTTTCTTTTTTTGTTCTTCTTCTATCTGCTTTGAAAAAAAGTTATTATAACCATTCCACTTTACCAGATAGTGAGAAAAACTTTTGTAAGGATAATGGAATAATGGATTCTTAAGATACTCTACTTTGCCCTCAACAACCGCCTGTTCATGTACATCTTTTTGGGGAAGCCTGCCTTTGCCTTTTCTATAAAGCCTTAAAGTGTAATCCGGATATTGTCCGCCTTTGGTTAAAAACCTGCCTAAAAACCAATTTTTTCTGGGTATCCAAAAACCATTTACATCTGCATTTACATCTGATTGATGATTGATGATTGATGATTGATGATTTTTTTCCTCCAAAACTTGACGAATTTCTTTTGCCAAATCGGGAGAAACTCTTTCGTCAGCGTCTAACTGCAGAATCCAATCACCAGTTGCCATATCTATTGCCATCTGTTTGTTGATGTGAAAGTTAGGTTTATTAGTGGTTATTTTAACCTTTGCACCATATTTTTTAGCAATTTCAACAGTTGCATCACTAGAGGTTCCATCAACAACGATGATTTCATCAGCTAAATCTTTAATCGATTCCAGACAGCCTGACAAGTTTTTCTCTTCATTATATGTTGCCAAAACGATAGATAAGCTATTTTTTATCGCACTCTTCATAGTGTTATCAGCTACCTTCTTACGAACCAAACCCCAGAAAACGCCAAAACAAAAAATATAGTAAATATACTAATCCAATCAGATATTAATCGTAATTTCGTCTCTTCAAACTTTATATCTACAAAATGCGTACCTTTAGCAACATAAAAAGTCATAAGTCCTCTATATCTTGGATCCTGAAATTGCACAGAAACAGGTTTATTATCGACCAAGACCTCCCACCCGGGAAAATAGAGCGTATTCTCGACTAACCTAGTCTTATTTAAAGCGACAACCTTATACAAATGGTTTGTTGCCGATCTATCGATAACTTGAATATTAGCCTTACCGTTAATAATCTGCATAAAGGCTTTGGGCTCTTTCCCCATAAATCTTACAGACCAAATCGGTGCGCTCTCTCCGGTATCGGTAGTACCGCTGTATATGCCTGCAAAAAAACTGTCCGGTTTTGAAAGATAACCATTTGCGTGCCAATAGTTTCTGCTAAAAAATAAAATTACCAGTATAAGCATAACAAATGCGAATTTTTTATACTTGTTGGATACTGCATTTAAGAATAACGCACCAAGTACGGCTGTTGAAAATACTGTTATTGTCAAAAACCTCCACGAAAATTGGAAATTCTGCAACAGCATTATTCTTTTCCAGAGAAAATTAGACACAGGAAACATTATGAATAAAGCACATAGAGTGTAGACTATAAGACTTAAGATTAGAATTCTGTTTTTTTTCTTTTTATTAAAATAGAAAATAAAAGGGGAAACTATTAAAGAAAACCATTGAATTATACCTAATTGAACAGTAAACTCTCCGTTTCCTCCGTAACTCCATTGCCCATAAACAAGTTCCTTGAAATTTACAAAACTATCCAGATATCCTCCTGCCGTTACAATATTTCGAAGTGTATATTTTCCCTCCAAAAGTCCTGGTATCCAAAAAAACGCGGACAGACTAAAACCCAGAAAAATGAGAAATGAGAAATGAGAAATGAGAAATTTTTTATCCTTAGAAATTATTATTAGATAAAAACAGTAAAAAATGATGAAAGGAATAAACATTAAAGCAACAGCATTATGGGCTAATATAAGAAAGGCAAGCGAAATACCCCCTGGGACAAGAAATTTATAATTATTGGATTTATAAAGTTTATAGATAAAATATAAAGTTAAAGGCATAAAGACAAAAGCAAGGTTTTCGCCTATATCGCCCCTCACATATAAATCAATAAATCTGTATGGAGCATAAACATATAAAATAGCGCCAAAAAGTGCGGGAAACTCTCCTAAAAACAAAGAAAGCCACATATACATAAAGATTAAGGATAAGATCATCCCCAAGGCGAAAACAACTTTTGCACTATCTATGAAAGAAAGTCCAAAAAAGTGAAAAAAAGAAGCAAGGTACGAAGGTAAAGGATACAAGAATTCAAGGATTGGATGTCCGTATCCCCAGTTAAGATTCGGCGCCCATCGCGGAATTAAATTACCGTCTTTAAGATTAATATAAAAATTAGCAATTCTTGCAACCTGATCTTTACCATCATGGGTTATGGGTAATCCGCCATGTAAAAGAGACACCACCGGAATAATCGAGAAAATAATAATGGCAATAAATAACAATCTCTTATTCATTCTACAATCTAATCAACTTTCTAAAACAAACGCTTAATCTATCCTTGTTTGCACAACTATTCCCCCTTTAATCTCTCTTGTTTTTATTATCTTTCCATCGTTTTGTCTCTCTTTTAACCAATCCGTAAGCCTTTGAGGATTTTGATAATCAGGCTCTAAAATAAAAAATGCCAAGTGAGAATTTCTTGAAGGAGAATAGTGGTATTCTTTAGGACCGTACCACAAAAACAAATATCGATAAGTATAATCATAAACAGGCGGCGTATAAACAACATATTTAAAATTTTTGCCGTTTGCTTGCCGATAGATATAATCGATAACCGCCAATTGATTTCTGTAAACCGCCGCATCCCCAACCCAAATAGGCAAGGTTAAGCTTTTATAAACACCCACGGGATTAAAACTTACTACAAACAAAACAATAACTATTATAGACGGATAGATATTATTTTTTAACATTTTACCGAGAGAAAAAAGACTAATCGCAAAAAGAAAAATATAAAATAGGGGAAGACCTACCAGATAATGCGGCCAAATATCGTGATTGAAAAATATTATTCCTATCATAAAGAATATGAGTACAATAACCGATGTTTTAACAAAATTTTTTATATTAGTACCCTCTTTCTTTATTAAAAATACTATCGCGTACAAAATAAAAAGGAGAATGATAATTGCCAAGAGATTATTACCCAAAGCAAGCGTTGAATTAAACTGGTCAAATAGTATACTTAATCTGTTTAGTAATACGCTTGGTAAAAATGAAAAGTTTTGGGAAGACCCATTTGATAAAAATCTTAGAAAACTTTGCGTCATTAAGAATTTATGTCTTATTTCAAATATTATTCTCGGCAAAAGTATAAAAACCGCTCCTGCCGCAAAGTAAATAATCGATAAGATATGCAGTTTTTTTCTTGCAATAACTAATATGGAAATAATTATACTTATTAAAAATAATAATCCAAAAACTATTTCAAGATCCGCTATTAAAACAAGAAGAAATCCCAAAAATAAATAATTTCTTAGTCTTTTATCTTTTGGGTCATAGATATTCTTAAGAACAAGAAAAACCAATAAAATGAAAAGAGGTGCGATGTTGGGATTCCATATTTGGGCCGATAAAGAAATCATCACGGGAGACACACTAACTAAAGCGGCAAATAAGAGACCCAAAAAACCTCCGCCAATGCTTTTTCCAACAATATATGCCAGAAATATAGAAAGTATTCCAACTAGAGACATCGTGAATGCTATTCCTTGAGGATTTCCCGAAAATAGAAAGAAAAAAGGAGAAAGCATTAAATACCACCATGGTCCGTAAAATACGCCCGGTAATCCCGTCGTAGCGCCTATCA
Organism: bacterium; assembly: GCA_021852095.1. Lineage (GTDB taxonomy): Bacteria > Patescibacteriota > Microgenomatia > Levybacterales > UBA12049 > JAMCTM01. The sequence goes on from JAJZOC010000047.1 coordinate 6,843, forward strand.
GAGAAATTTTATGCAAATAAACTATATTCCAAAGAGTCAGCATGTCCCGACCAACATCGTAGGTGAAAGCGAAAGAGTTGGTAAAAACCCCTTGCAGTCTCAGGAAAGATCCGATGATAATAATTAAATAAAGTAATAAATAATTTTTATTAAAAAATAATTTCTCAAATTTCATTTTATGTCCCGGCTATTCTGATCGCAGGAGTACCATCTAAATTGTATATCGTTTCAATTAAATTTGCGCTGGCTGGAATTTCCGCAGGAGTACCAATGTAGAGAACATCTTTCTTTTGTGAATCCTTTTGCCAGTCGATAGGGTGGAAGACATACTTTCCAAAATAGTGATGAGAGGCATATCCTCCCGAACTATAGCGGCCAATTACTTGATACTTTGCCGGCGGATACTTAAGATAGAAAAGGAAAAACATATAAGATTTATCTAAGGGACTTCTATCGGAAACAACTATTTGTTTATAATTTCGTCCAATTTTTTTCACTTCTGATACTGCCTGCTTATAACCATATTGCCAATCGGCAGAAGTATAATAATTCAATTGTACAAAGTATTGATCTAAATAATATGAAATATTTAATAAAACAAATAACAAATAACAAATAACAAATAGTTTCCATAGCTTAAAATTTAAAATTTTTAATTTTACGTTTGATATTTTTTGAAAAGCAGTAATTATCCCTATTGCCGAAAATATCTGCCACGTAGGAAGAAAATTGAGTGTTCTCACGGCATGAGGCACACCTGTTGTTACCGAAGCAGGCACGGGTGCCAGCAAAAACCACGCAAAAATAGCAACTTTTGTTTTTCTGTCGAATTCTCCAAATATAAGCATATAAATACCAATCAGTATGAAAGGAAATTCAAATATATACAAAATACCCATGTTTGGAGCATGGTGTCTTGAATTATCCCCGGTTATAAAAAGCCAATTAGGATCATAATGGACTAAATAACCCCCAAGTACTGTTTTGACATATACAATTCTTCTATTATCGAATATTTTACCTATCAGATCATTATTTTTTTTATCTCTGACTAACTTCTGAATATCGTTTTGTAAAAGCACTGTCTCTTGAGAGAATACAATCGTACCTTTAACTCTTAACAATGCTCTTTTGTTTGTAGTTATATAGAGAACCATCGGCATTACTACCAATAGACCAAAAATTACTACTTCTAATAATTTTATCCAAGAAACAGAAAACAGCTTTTTTCTGTAAATAACAACTAATGCCAGAACCAAAAGAGGCGTAAAAACTTTTTCGCTTTGATAAACATATATGGAAGCTCCCGCAAAAAAAGCAGACAAAAATAAAATCCATGGTTTCTTAAGTCCTTTTAGGAAAAATAAAGCCGCCAGTATATTCAAAGCATCTCCAACATTTGCTTCAAAACCAACCCTTGAAAACTGTATAGACCAAGGCGATATTGCAAGAAGAAAACTGGTTAAAAGGGCAAGATGATCTCTGTATTTATACCGCTCAAACAGCTCTCTAATTAAATAAAAAACAGCAATGACCGATATTACCCCGAATACGGCAGATGGCAGTCTGACTGCAAAAAGATCCAGCCCAAATAATAATACTGACGGTATTATAAGATACGCATACAAAGCCGGTTTGTAATCATCAAAGGAACGTAATACCACGGGTAAAAATTTTCCGTATTCATCTCTTCCGGTATGAATTATCGAATATGCGTCATAACCAAGGGCGACCTCATCCCAATCCGGGGATGGAGGTACATGGCCCAACTGCCAAAGCCTTAAACCCGCAGCGAGTAAAACTATTGCAAATAAAATTATGTAAATATATTTTCTCTTCATCCTAGTTAGTTATAAAGTTCGTAATGTTCTTAAAGTTTATAAAGTACCCTATATAAGTACTTTATAACTTTACAAACTTTTTACTTTATAAACTCATATTGTATATGCCGCCAAAATCGGCTTACCATTTAGTAAATAAAAAGTTTTTAGAATACGAGCGTTCTTAGGCAAATTATAAAGAGTGTTTATGTACAAAACCTTTTTCGTACTGCTTAGAGAATAAGTATAATTTTTAGGAAAAAGGTACTTACCGAAAGATTCAACATCTACAAAACCAAAAGCATCTCTGTGGATAATCGCAGTCTTCCTATAATAAACAGGGTTTGTTTTTGTGTAGAAGAGATAATAAATATACGGTCTTCCTAAATTATGGGTTATTTGAATATAATCATAGTTATTCTGCACAGATAAGACGTAGGCAATAGATTGTTTATATCCATATTGCCAGTCGGACGAATACTGATATGGATACTGATAAAAATAATCATGGTAAAAATATAAAAAGTTTAGGAATAACAACATACTTACTGCAATAATTATCGCCGATGAATATTTCTTAAATTTTTTAATCCAGGATAAAAATACAACAAATCCATAAGCCGTAAAAATCTGAAACGTAGGAAGACTTGCCTCTATTCTAAGAGCGTGCGGAGTTTCACGGGCTGTTGCCGCCGGGATTATTCCTACCAAAAGCCATACGGGGATAATCCACCAATATCCTTCTTTTTTTCTGAAAAGAAAAAGAATACCTGAAACAAAAAATACAATATCCCAGGTATACATTTGCCCCATACTCTGTATTGAAAATTTGGGATTTCCGTCCCCTTTTACAAAAAGAAAAGCAGGGGAAAGATTGTCAAAATAGTGATGTAGATAATCTACGGCGTACAAAAATCTTCTGTTGTGGATTATTTTTGACCAAAAGGCGTTTTTGTCATTAGCGATTTCCTGATTTGAGGTTTTTACAATATTTATGTCGCTAAAAATATTTACCTGTCTAAATCTAAGCCCTGCCTGAGATGTAAAAAGAAACCCAAGGGTTGGAAAAAGCACAATAAAACCAACTACTGCCGCAATTATTACAGTTTTTCTAATCTTCAATAGTTTATTTCTAAAAAAGAGGGCAAACAAAATAACTAATATCGGGCTTACAATCCTTTCCGTATTAAACGTATAAACAGTAAATACAAATGAAACTGCGGAAATCAAAAGATACCATTTCCTGTCCTGCATGGCGGCAATAAATGCCCAAATACCCAATACCAGAAAAAAAGAAGCGACATTTGCTTCAAAAGCTGCGCGCGATAAAAGGATATGCCACGGAGATATAGCCAAAAACAAAGCAGAAAATAGAGCATATTTTTCTTTATCTTTAGAGTTATAAAATATCCTTTTTACTAAAAAATAAGTTAGCAAAACAGTAAGCACGCCGAAAAACGCAGACGGAAATCTTGTTGAAAATTTATTTAAACCCAATATTTTAACTGGAATAACATCCAAATATGCATACATTGGGGGTTTAAAATCACCGAAGGATTCAAGGTAATTAAGCGGCAAAAATCGCCCAAATTCATCTTTACCATCAATACCCAGCGAATAAGCGTTATATCCCCAAGCTGCCTCATCCCAAGTTAAGGACGGCGGATTAACACTAAGCTTATAAAATCTAAGAAAAGCAGAGGCTAAGATAATAACCAATAAAAAAACATAATACTTGTTTTTAATAAAAGTGTTCATCTTTACTAAATCTTATAAGTGATAAAACAAAGCATTTGCGCTAGCCCATTGATTCTTAGTTATTGTATCAAGTTTTTGCTTCCTTATATATAAGCAGCTTAAATTCTTGCCTGAATACAACCTAGTATAATCATTTAGATATTTTTTAGGCATTGTGGGATATCCGCCGCCTTGAGCACACGTCCCATAGTAAAAGTCCGGGGGATTATGAGCAAACATCTCAATCCTTGCCTTATTATATACAGAAAATCCAGGCATAAAAGAAGTATACCAAGAGTACCTATACGGGGACATTCGTTTTGCTTCCCAATAAATAATATCGTCAAATCCGTCCAGAAACAAGGTATCCGATGGCTTGGATAAAGCCCTTACCACATCCCCAACTTGCATTACGTATCCATAATTAACTATATATTCATCATGGGTATTTATGTGTTCATGTACAAAACTCTGGGGAGAAAATATGAGATAAAAAAATAAACCAATAAATAAAACTAATAATGGATAGAAAATTTTATTTACCAAACCATACGCTTCTCTTAACATTAATAGAACCAAAAAAATAAAACAAGCATACCAAGAGATCATATGAAAAGCCGCGTAAAATATAGTACCTGGCGATTCCGGTCTTAAATTAGCAAGAATAAGAATCACATACGCGATAATAAACAATTTGAATTTCCTGAAACGGGTAACTAGCAGTATAGAGAGAATCACAAAAATCACATCCAATCCTATAATTGTATATCTAAAAATATTCCACTCGCCTGTTTTAGTAAATATAAAAAACGGATAAAATACCGATTGAAATACATGAAGTTTAAAAGAACCGTTTGACAGAGCAGTAATATTTACGGTAAAAACATTGAATAGGTAATCTTTTATCGGAAGCGTTAATAGCATAACAGAGGACAAACAAATAAAAACAGCAAGGGATATAATTTTTGCCTTCAGGAATCTTCTGCTCCAGAGAATAAGTCCGTAAAGAAAAACTGCAAGGGGAATATACGGTTCTCTGGCAAAAATAATAAACCAGACAAACACTCCGCTTAAAACATAATCAACTGCGTAACTCTTTCTTGAGCTAAATTTATACCAAACAAGGCCTGTCATATATATAGTTGGGTAAATTATTAAAGCCTCGGGTAGAAATCTATCACCAAATACATAGAATTTACTAAACTCATAAAAAAGAGCAAACGCAAACCCTATTAAGCGATATCTTGCAATAAGCAGTAAATTAAATACTAAGCTAAATAGAAATACGAATTGTCTATGACGTAAAACTAATTCATAAATATTTATAGGGCGGGAAATAAGTTGTATAAGATAGCTCATATATGCCCCTAAAGGCTGATGATTAAAAAAGATTTGAGAATATAAAATCTTTCCTTTTAACATGAAATATCCTGCCATAAATTCCGAACAATCATCAAAACAACCAAACGCATTTACCCTGGGCATATATAGTTTGTAAAGAAGGATGTATGCTGCAAATATTAAAGCTTGCAAAAAAAATACATAAAGGAGTAACGAACGGTTATTTGCAATAACGGGCAAACTTAAAATTTTTACCTTAAATTTTTTCATATACTAGCGAGTCCTATAATCTATACTTTATTAATGTCCACAAGGCACTAGATCCATCTCTTACGGTATTTAATTTTTTACCATTTTGGTACCCTCTTGGTTTAGTTTTTATAGATAGTTCCAATATTCTGTATCCCTGCCTTAACAGCTTTGCGGTTATTTCAGATTCAAAATCAAAGCCTTTAGCATTAAGCCTTATTCTGTCAACAGCTTTTTTAGGAAAAAGTTTATAGCAAGTCTCTATATCCGTTATCCACTGTCCGTAAAGCACACTTGCTATAAGGCTCAAAAATCTATTACCCAAATAATGAATTAAGAAAAGAAACTCTTTTTCATCTTTCGTAAAATTAGGCAATCTATTAAGTCTGGTTCCGTATACAACTCTTGCCCTTTTTTCTAAAATCGGGACAAGCAGTTTTCCAATATCCAGAGGATCGTATTCCAGATCGGCATCCTGGATTATAATATAATCCCCCGCCGAAGCTTTTATACCCGTTAAAACAGCCGCCCCTTTTCCCTGATTTTTCCTATGTATTAAAACCTTAACATTTTTGACTTTTGTCCGCCAGCTGGCGGATTGATTTTTGATTTCAGACGCCGTTGCGTCTGTGGATCCGTCATCAACAATTACTATCTCCTTATCCACCTTTCCCAAATCTACAGCAATAACTCTTTTAAGAATTTCTCCTATTGTCTTTTCTTCATTGAAAACCGGTATAATTATTGAAAGTTTCATTTATAAAGAATTATTTAACCTTAAGTATTCTTATTACATTATTATTGAAAACTTCCGAAAATAATTCTTTATTATTCTCCAGCGGAAAATGCTCATTTCTTTTCAGGTAGACATAGCTTATATTATTTTGTTTAAGTTCTAATCCTACATGATTTATATTGCTACTGGTAAATATATAATTTTCTATAGTTTTCCTTTTTCTTATGTCTATATTATGATCCTCGAGTATTCCTTCTCCGCATAGAAAAAATTCTCTATTGGTTAAAAAAACTAAATAATAACAATCATTATTAGCTACCATCGCCTTATCCGCTATAGTTATAGTATTAATTTTTGTATTTTTCTTAAGATAATCTATACCATTTAATTCTTTGTAAGAAACAGTATAAAATCCTACATGACTATAAATATTATTAATATTTATATACTCGTCATGCAAGACTCGTGCGCTAATTAAGATACATATAATCATGATCAAAGTAATCTTTAACGGTATTATCTTTATTTTGTTAAGCCAAAAAGATAACGACAGAGCTGTATATAAAGAACCTACTATATATACGGAGAATAGAAATTGAGTTGTATTTGCTCCTCCGCTTGTTTGGACAAAAAATAAACCACAAATTAAAGATACTGCAAGCCCGCTTAATAGAAATATATGGATCTCTTTTGGTATTCTAGAAATAGACCTTTTAGATTGCACCAATCCAAAAAGGAAAACTCCTCCCAATGAATACATATAAAGTAAAAAATAGAAACACTCTATAATCACAACCCTAATATAATTGTAATGGCTTAAATAGATTAACCTTGCTAATTCCAAACTGCTCAATCCTAATTGAGATGATACGGCAAAATTTTCGATCCGCCAAAAACCTGTAAAAATAAGTCCTCCCGCATGAATATTAACAGGGAGATAAAAGGCAAGAGAAAGAATTAAACACAATATCAGAGGAATTAAAGATTTAAAATCTCTCTTTATAAGATAAACTAAACCAATGCATCCTAATCCGGCTAAAGCAAATATTCCTATATATACTTTTACTTCTATTAAAACCGCGAAAACCAAAGCCATAATTAATCCGCTGTAAAAAGATTTATTCTTTACCCATTTATAAAAAATGATTATTCCCGAAAGCAGAATGATCAACGCGAATACTCGGGGAGGACTAACCCAAAGAGTAGTTGCTTTCTCCGGAAGGTTAATACTAAAATTTAAACCTTTACCCAAAATTAGGAAAAGCAAAAAAATTATATCTCCGCTAAAATAAAAAAGAAATAAAAGCCATCTGCCAAAAGCCTTAGTCAATTTTAATTCCTTCGTAAGGCTTAATCCCAAAAGTCCAATCCAAACCGAAAAAAAGATAGACAAATACTGATAACTTGACTGAATCAATGGAAGACCAAAAACTCTTACAAGATCCGCAATGACTAAATTACCAAAATAATGATAATTATGAACAAGGAGCTTACTTGCCCCAGGTTCAAAAGGAGGAAAATTCCGAACTATTGACGACGTTAGAGCAAGATTATAAAAAGAATCTGGAAAAAGACTATAGAAACTAAAACCTGCAGAATTTTTATATCCCTGAAACCAAACCGTAGATATTTGTATAAACGATCCGATAAGTATAATTATCAAGACTACCTTATCTAATCTATCCAATCTAAACCTATGAAGAAACTTTGTTAATGAAAAATTTTTCAAGGAAAAGTTTTTTCTGTTGGTATTAACCCATAACAAAAATAATACTATTAGATATAAATAGCTTGCCCATCTTATTCCTAGATAGCCGAAGATTACACCTTGATATATCCACAAAACCATTCCCACAATAGGAGACAAAACTATGTTTGACAAAGAAGATAAATGGATTTTCCTAAGAACTAAATTACCTGGAATAAAAAATGCCAAAAAAATAGCAAGAAAAAAATATAAAAGATAAAAATAAAAAATAAAATCCTTAAATCCCAATATCATATAGAAAT
>JAJZOC010000008.1 GCA_021852095.1 bacterium
AAGGATAGGTTCAGTGTCATCCCGAACTTGTTTCGGGATCTAACGTAAAAGCAACACGAGATGCTGAAATGGATTCGACAAGCTCACCATCCTGAGCCTGCCGAAGGACGAGTTCAGCATGACAATTAATAAACAGGGTAAATTATGAGGATTATAGGAGTAAATATTCCGGATGAGAAAAGGCTTGATATAGCTTTAACATATTTGTATGGTATTGGAAGACGAAACGTTAACGATGTATTGGTTAAAGCAGGTGTTGAGGGATCAAAAAGAGTAAAAACCTTATCCGAAGATGACCAGAAAAAAATTCAGAAAGCGCTGGAAACATATTTAATAGAAGGAGATTTAAGAGCTCAAGTTACTTCTAATATCAAGAGGTTGAAAGAAGTAGGCTCTTATAGAGGAACTCGCCATATTAAAAATTTGCCGGTTAGAGGACAAAGGACCCGTTCGAATGCCAGGACAAAACGGGGTAAAAGGGTAACTATAGGAGCAATTAAGAAAGAGGCGGCTCAAAAGATGGGAATAGTGGCAAAAGGAGAGAGTGCTGCTAAAACTAAGAAATAAAAAATAAAAATGCAAAACAACAATAAAAATTTAAAGACAGTTAAAAAAAAGGGAGGAGTTTCTGTTTCGGAGATGGGAAAAGCATATATAAACGCCACGTTTAATAATACTTTGATTATTATGACTAATACTAAGGGTGATACTATTGCATGGAGTTCATCCGGAGCAATGGGATTTAAAGGAACACGAAAATCAACGCCTTACGCGGCTACACTGGCGGCTGAAAATACAGGAAAAAAAGCAATTGAAAAAGGACTAAAGACAGTAGATGTATATGTTAAAGGTCCGGGTCCTGGCAGAGATTCTGCTTTAAGAGGGATCAGAAATGCTGGATTATCGATTTCTCTAATTGCCGACATTACGCCGATTCCTCATAATGGACCCAGGGCTAAAAATAAAAGAAGAGTGTAATGGAGATGGGAGGTGAAAAATGAGAGGTGAGAAATAATTTTTCATCTTTCAACTCTCATTTCTCATTTTGAATATATGAGATATACAGGACCAAAACATAAATTAGCCAGACGTGAAGGCGTTAATATTTTAGATAAAACGTCTGCTTCTTTGCAAAGAAGACTGAATGTTGCGCCCGGTCAGTCGCCTAGTAACCGCAGCAGATATAAAAAAGCATCGGAGTATAAACAACAGTTGCGGGAAAAACAGAAAGCAAAGGCTTCTTATGGTCTTTTAGAAAAACAGTTCAGCAATTTAGTTCGGGAACTTTCTAAGAAAAAGGGAGACACAGGAGAACTTCTTATTTCTCTTTTAGAAACAAGACTTGATAATATCGTATACAGATTATTTGCGAAGTCTCGTTTTCAAGCTCGTCAGTTTGTCTCACATGGTCATATCGTTGTAAACGATCATAAGGTTACAGTGCCTTCGTACAGAGTTAAAGAAAATGATATTATCAGTTTGTCTAAAAAGATTAGAGAGAATACGGTCCTAACGAAACAGATAGAGGAAAAAAACAGAAATAGCTCCTTTTCTAGAGAAAAAAGCGTTTTCGGGTAAGCTTTTGAGAATGCCAAAACGTTCAGATGTTCAAGTTCTTTTTGATACGCAACTGATTATTGAATATTATTCAAGATAATGATATAATTGCGTTTGTTACTCTTTTTTTATGATTAATCCTAATTTTACAGTCAACCAAATAACAAATGAAAACAAGTTCGGCGAGTTTGTTATAGAACCTTTAGAACTAGGCTATGGACATACAATAGGTAATGCCTTGCGAAGGGTTCTTCTTGGCTCAATTCCCGGCGTAGCAGTTACTTCGGTAAGAATATCAGGCGTTAAGCATCGATTTTCAACAGTTCCTGGCGTTAAGGAGAATGTAGTCGATCTGCTTCTCAATATAAAAAATCTTAGTTTTAGATTGATGGATTCTAAGGAAAAGGCAACGATTAAACTCAACGTGAAAGGTCCTAAAAAGGTTACAGCCGCCGATTTGGAAGTTACGGAGAATGTAGAGATAGTAGATAAAGATCAATACATCTGTTCTTTAGCGGATAAGAAATCTAAGCTCGAGATGGAGATGACCATAGAAAAGGGTTTGGGATATTCTTTAAGTGAAGAAAGACCGATAGACGAGGTAGAAGTTTTAAGCACAGATGCTGTTTTTACTCCTGTTGAAAGAGTTAATTACACAGTGGAATCAACAAGGGTTGGAAGGCAGACCAATTTAGATAAATTAATTCTTAAGGTGTGGACAGATGGATCTATTACCCCAAGAGAAGCTTTAGAAGAAGCCTCTAAAATTCTTTCTTCTTATTTTTTGCAGGTCTATGAACCAAAAGTTTCTGCGCCAAAAGAAGGAGCAATCCGCAGTCCCCGTTCGAACGATTTATTGGAGATTGCAATCGACGAACTTGATCTTCCGACTAGAATACATAATAGTTTAAAAAACGGCGGTATAGAAACGCTTAGAAAGCTTATTGAAACACCAAAAAAAGAATTAGTAAAAATGCGCAATATGGGCGGTAAATCTATAATAACGATTGAGGATAAACTTAAGGGAAGAGGTCTGTCCTTGAGTTAGGAAAGCGTAAGGTATCAGATCGGTCGGCGATTCGTCTTTGTTTGCGGGTGAACTCGCCCCTGGCTCAAACATCCACTCGCTTCACAAATCCAAGCCGCCTCCCTCTCAAAAATATGAAAAAAAATGTATTCGGAAGAAGATTTAAGCGGGATACGAACGAAAGAAAGGCACTTTTTAAAAGTTTGCTTTCAGCGTTAATGATTAACGAGAGGATAGAAACAACAGAGGAAAAGGCTAGATCGATAAGAGGAATAGCAGAGAAATTAATAACTCGAGATC
>JAJZOC010000039.1 GCA_021852095.1 bacterium
ATCTATCTGCATCGCTATAACATCATTCGGCTTTTTAGGAGGTTCGTCAGGTTTTCCTTTTAGGATATAACTCATAATATCATGCCAGATGGGAGATGCCCCTGTTTCTCCCGAAGCAATAGCTTGATTCATGGGTGAATTATCATTATTCCCAACCCATACTCCAACCACGTATGAAGGATTATATCCTATAGTCCAGTTATCCCGCTTATCATCTGTTGTGCCTGTTTTAACCGAAACAGTTTGTCCGGGAATAACCAGCCAAGAGTTGGGACCAAATGCCATAGTACGGGCATTATTATCAAGCAAGATGTGGGAGATAAGAAAACAGATATCAGCAGGCAAAACCTGTTGTCCCTGGGTTGGATGATATTGATATAATACATTTCCGTTTCGATCCGTAACCTTAAGTATCGCAACAGGATCATGTCTATAACCAGCGCTAGCAAAAACACCGTAAGCAGTTGTTTCATCAAGCAGAGTAGTTTCCCTGCCTCCTAAAACAAGTGATAAACCGACATCCGCAATATTAGAAGGAGTAGGCTTCCAGTTATCAATACCCATTTCATACGCCTTCTCCATTACATTCTTTATCCCAACCCTGGCAAGCATCTTAACAGCAATTACATTTATAGAATTTCCGAGCGCGAACCTAAGTTGCATAGGACCATGATATTTCCTGTCGTAGTTTACAGGAGTATACATAGGATGTGCGGGGTCACCTGTTGGAAAATCTGTTTTAACATCCATCACCATTGTCGCCGGGGTATAGCCTTTTTCAAAAGCAACTGCATACATAATCGGCTTAAGAGAAGATCCTGGCTGTCTTTCCGCAAGTGCCGCATTAAAATTTCCGTCATTTGCTTTGTCAAAATAATTTTCACTTCCCACCATAGAAAGTATTTCTCCTGTTTTTGGATCCGTAACAACCGCTGCTCCGTTTGTGGCATGATATTGTTTAAGATTTCCAATTTCTGACCTTACTATATCTTCCGCGCGTTTTTCGATAGAGTAATCAAGGGTCGTTGTAACCTGCAATCCGCCCGATTCAACTCTTCGCTCACCAAATTGTTTTACCAATAAATCTTTCACATACATAACAAAATGCGGCGCCTTCAGGGATAAATCATGGGAGGAAAATTGATAATTCGCTATTTCTGATAATGCTTGCTTCTCTTGACTATTGGAAATGTACCCATCTTTTTCCATTTCTGCTAGAACCGCATTGGTACGGCGAAGATAGTATCTGTTACCGCTGAAAGGCGAATACGCAGTTGGGCTTTGAGGAAGACCGGCTAGAAATGCGCTTTGCGCTAAATCAAGTTGCCCTACATTTTTGTTAAAGTATTCTTCCGCCGCGGCTTCAACGCCAACTGCGGGACCTCCATAACCAACATCGTTTAAATACATTTCAAGTATTTGATGTTTAGAATATACACGATTTATCTCAACAGATAGAATCAATTCTTTGATTTTTCTTATTATGGTACGTTGCGGTGTCAGCAAAACATTTTTTACAAGCTGTTGAGAGATTGTTGAACCGCCTGCCAATCCATAACCAAGAAGCATATTTCGAGCCGCCCGAATTATTCCGGTTATTGAAAACCCCTGATTTTTATAAAAATGTTTGTCTTCTATGGCAATTGTTCCTTCCTGTAAATATTTAGGAATCTTATTTAAGGATGTATAGGTTCTGTTTTCATTGCGATAGAAAGAATAGAGCAAAACGCCATTCCTGTCATAGATACGGGTTGTATTGTTGGTATCAGCTGTAACAAGTTTTCCGGGAGATGGGAGATCGAAACTGAAATACACAATAACACCTATAGAAAGAAGAACAGAAAAAATAATACCAAGCAAAATGAAAATAAAAATCCTGCGAAGAATCATCAAGCTTGACTTCTCCTTTCTCCCGTCTTTATCCATTGTCAGCGGTTCCTTTTTCTGAAGCATATTTGAGTATAGATTTATCTAAAGCAATACTATTATAGTATATTTTATAGTATATTCAAAATCATTGTTTAAGTTAAGTTTTTTCTAAGCTTATTCTTGGTATAATAGAACTTATGACCCGTTCGAGGCTTCGACTGAACTCAGCCGAATGTCCAAACTTAGAGTCATAGTGAGTAAAATCGAATCTATGAAAATACTTTTGGTTGAAGACGAAAAGATAATTGCAGGATCCATTAAAAGAGGGCTTGAGCAAGAAAATTATGTGGTTGATGTAGCGTTTGATGGCATTTCGGGTTTAGATCTGGCTTCGACTTCCGACTACGACATTATCATTCTCGATCGGCTCCTGCCCGGAATGGATGGAATTGAAGTAACTAAAAAAATTCGGGAACAAAAAATTCAAACACCCATACTGTTTTTAACAGCCAAAGGACAGGTGGGGGATAAAGTTGAAGGCTTTAAGGCGGGAGCGGATGACTACCTAACCAAACCCTTTGCCTTCGAAGAGTTTTTAGCAAGAATAAAATCTCTGTTAAAACGGCCTGCGGAAATAAAAGATCAAATACTGCAAGTTGAGGATTTGACATTAGATACAGAACAATTCGAGGCAAAACGATCTGACAAAAAAATAAAACTCTCTTCTAAAGAGTTCGGACTGCTGGAATATCTTATGAGGAATGCTAATAAGGTTATCAGCAAGGAAAAAATTATAAATCATGTTTGGAATTACGATGCGGATATTTTACCTAACACCGTTGAGGTTTATATCGGTTATCTTAGAAGCAAGATAGATGAACAAAACAGATTCATTGCAGACGCCTCTCATGAACTGCGTACCCCCTTAACAGGCTTAAAA
>JAJZOC010000001.1 GCA_021852095.1 bacterium
AGTCAATACGTTTGATAAAAAAATCGATAATTTGTCCATTCCTTAAAAATCCCAGCCCCGATTCAATAATGTCCTCCTTTTTAAATTGTTTTCTGCCTATTAAGTATCTGTTAAGAGCTATTCCGCTTGCTGGGGAAAAACCAACCATAAACGTATCTATAATCCTGCTGTCGATATTTCTGGTTTTTGTTAAATAAGAAAGAGCTTTTTTACCGGCATTGTGCTGTGTCAAAATATAGTGATAAAACGCGGCACTAAGACGATTAATCTCGTATATTCTTTCTTTCTTAAACGAGGATTGAGTTTGCCATTCGTTTTGGATGATTTCGACTCCTGCCTTTTTTGCCAAAACACGCAAAGCCTCGGGAAACTCCATGTTCTCATATTCCATTAAGAAACTATACGCGTCCCCACCGCGGTTACATCCGAAACAATGCCAAATCTGACGGACAGGAGACACAACAAAAGATGGAGATTTTTCGCCATGAAAAGGACACAAAGCCTTAAAATTTTGGCCTGTTTTTTTTAAAGGAATATACTCCGAAAGAAGAGAAACAATATCTGTTTTTTCCCGAATCTGCGAAACCTGATCCATACCGAGCCCATTGTATACCTCTATGCTTTTAAAATGCAACTTACATACGAAATAATGGATATTTTCATTTTATCTCCAGAATCTCTATCCCCGGCAGTTTCTCGCCCGATAAAAATGCCAGCATTGCGCCTCCTCCGGTTGAGACAAAATTAAATTTATTAATTAAACCAATACGGCGTAAAAACTCTGTTGTATCTCCGCCGCCGATTACCGAATACGCTTTACTTTCGATAATCGCTCTTGCTATTCGTTTAGAGGCATGATTAAAATCATCCTCTTCCGACTTTTGACTTTTACTTGCCCCTCGAAGCTTTAGCGAAGTGGGGACTTTTGATCTTTGATCTATTTTTCCCATTGATCCGTTCCAAATTATCGTTTTCGACCGATTAATTACCTCTATAAAGTTTACAATGCTGTTTTCCAAAATTCCTGTTCTATCTATATTTAGATCAGCAATTAAAAGAAGCGCTTTTGATTTACTCTTTTGATGTTCTGCTTTTATAAACTCCTTTGACTCCTCGGCTATTTTTCCGCCGACCAACACATAATCCGCGATATCGTACATTTTTATAACCAAAGGCAGTTTTGTCTCAATCTTTTTTCCGCCCACAATAACTGCTAAAGGTCTTTTTGGATTCTGCAAAGCAGAATTCAGATGAGTTATTTCCTGTTCCAAATGAAAACCGGCAAAATGAGGCAGGAATTTTGAAATACCAACAATTGAAGCATGGCTTCTATGGCAAACCGCAAACGCATCGTTTACATAAATATCCGCTAGAGTTGCTAATTTTTTGGCAAACTCCGGATCATTTTTTTCTTCTCCCTCATAAAAACGGAGATTCTCTAAAAGATAAAGGTTTTCTGTTATGTGCCATCCGTCAAACTCTCCGAGTTTTGTAAATTTTAAATTTTTAATCTTTAATCTGCCCGCGAACCATCGCGCGATTGGTTCCAAACTAAATTCTCCGTTTGAATTTTGAATTCTGAATTTTGAATTCTGAATTGGCTTCGGTCTTCCTAAGTGTCCGCCAATAATAACCTTCGCGTTATTCTTTAAAAGATACTCAATAGTCGGCAAAGCCGCTCTTAATCTACTATCGTCCTCTATCACCTTTTGACTTTTGCTTGCCCCTCGAAGCTTTAGCGAAGTGGGGACTTTTGACTTTTGACTTTTGGTTGGTACGTCCAAATCCGCCCTTAAAAAAACAGTTTTTCCTTTTACATTGGCATTTTTTAATAACGGCAGCTGCATATTAGTTTAATCTTTTAGGGTCAAAAAAACGCAAATTAGGAATCTTGGCGAAATCATTTTTGTTTCTCGTGGCAAGTTCCGCATTAAGATACAGGGCAGTTGCGGCAATAATTAGATCCGCAGTATTCGCAGAGACAACATATGTTTTTCTTCTTAATATCTGTCCCAAAACTTCTGCTATTTCAAACGTAAGATCTGTTTTTTCAAAAAGTGCAAGGTAGTTTTTCGACTTTAACCTGCCATACGTGGTTTCTGCTTCTTGCGCAGTAAGATATTCTGCAACAACAATAGTTGATATAATTAGGCGATATTCTTTTGGCTGATCCAAGAAATCATCCACCCACGAAGCGAAACCATGAACATTATCAATCAAGATATTTGTGTCTAAAACAATCGTTCTCAATCTATTATTCCCTCTGACAATCTTTTTAAGTATCTGCTCTCTTTCTTTTTCCAAGCAGGCGTATCAATAACCGACCAGTATTTTCTTTTGGCGGATTTAGCAAAAACCCTCCTAACATCCTTCAAAATCTTCTTTATTTCTTTTGGATCCCTCTGTGGAATTGCGGATGAGACTTTAACCGCCGGCTTGCCGTCTTTTTCCACAATAAATTCTTTCCCTTTATACATTACGGAGTTTAACATCTCAAAGAAATTATTTCTTGCCTCGGTTGCCGATATAACAGTCTTCATAATAAACCCAGTGTACAAGATGTACACCGCTTTGTCAATAATCAGATGCTAAAAGACATAGTTTTATATACTTATTAAAGATATACCAGTATATTTGCAGTAAATTCGAGATCCCGAAACAAGTTCGGGATGACAACGATTGTGATATAATCCGCATTATGGCAGTTAAAACAGTTATTCAAGCCGGTCATCCGAAATTAAAAGAGCAGAATAAGGAAATCGAAAACCTAAATC
>JAJZOC010000071.1 GCA_021852095.1 bacterium
CGCTTTGGGCGCATAATGATCCAAGCAATAACGCTCTATTGCCTCTCCTAGTACTCGTATCAAAGCTATTTTCTTATTAAAGGAGAAACCACTTGCTATGTCTTTATTATATTTATATTTTAGTTTATAAAGTGCAGAGTAAGCAAATATTTTGGGTTCATCATTATATAAAGGGATTTTGTATATATTGGTAATAAAACTCTTATTATTATTTATAAACCTAGCAGCTTTTTCTAACGAATCCACTAACAAAAGTTTCTCTAAGTCAGAGGCTTTAAGGTTTTTCATATATATTACATCTCAATTTAGCTTAGTGATGTAAAAATTATGATCTTCTACAAACTTTGCAACCAGGTGGTGACGGTGGTTGCTTACAAGGCCGAGCGCAATTTGGAACAGAACAACTTGGAGGAGCGTCGTTAGATATTAAATCTTTATCTCCTCGCACATCAGCCGAAATAACAAATTCTTTTGCGTCCATCATCGCGCTGATTGTTTCTTTTGATGCCATTTCTTTCACCTCCTCTCTTTAGTAACCAGACTTCATAGAAATATTAATTATGTTGTTAACTTTTTTCTTCAACTCCAACCACAACAGGAGTTGCGCCTTGTTTATCTTTTTGCATAATTTCAGAAACTATCTTTTTTGACACATCAGGATTTTCCTTTAAATATTCCTTAACCGCCTGTTTACCCTGACCCAGCATAGTTTCTCCATACCTGTAAAATGCTCCGGATTTTGTTAGTATTTCCATCTCCACTCCAACATCAACTATACCGCCTTCTCTGCTAATCCCGTCATTCATAACATCAAACTCGGCAATCCTAAACGGCGCGGAGACTTTATTTTTAACTATCTTTACTCTGTGCCGAGACCCAATAGCGCGATCTCCATCTTTTAACGTTTCTATCTTCCGAACATCCATTCTAACGGATGAGTAAAATTTGAGAGCCAAACCACCGGTTGTTGTTTCGGGATTACCAAACATTATTCCAATTTTTTGGCGCAGTTGATTGGTAAAAATAGCTACGGTTTTCGATTTAGAGATAACCCCTGTTAATTTTCGAAGCGCTTGAGACATCAGCCGGGCTTGAAGACCCATCATCGAGTCTCCCATTTCTCCTTCTATTTCGGCGCGGGGAACAAGAGCCGCAACCGAATCTATAACCAAAACATCAACTCCGCCGCTTCTAATCAAACTTTCCGCAATCTCTAAAGCCTGTTCTCCTGTATCGGGTTGAGAAATCAAAAGTTCGTTAAGTTTTACCCCAATTCTTTGTGCCCACATCGGGTCAAGCGCGTGTTCAGCATCTATAAAAGCGGCAACCCCGCCATGTTTTTGCGCCTGGGCAATGATTGATAAACAGATGGTGGTTTTGCCGGACGCTTCCGGTCCGAATATTTCTATTATCCGCCCTCTGGGAACTCCGCCAACGCCAAGAGCCAAATCCAAAGGCAAACACCCGGTTGAAATAACAGAAATATCAAGTTTTGCTCCGGCTTCGCCGAAACGCATAATTGAACCGCGGCCATATTGTTTTTCTATCTGTTCCATTGCTAAACGAACCGCATCTAATTTTTGAGAGGTTTCTGTAACACCATTCGGTTGAGGATTTTTTTGGCTATTAGGAGTCCTGCCCATAATGGGTTAATAATAAACAACTTTCTGCTATAATGCAAGAGGACAAAATAATAATCAAATAATCCAATATCCAAATAAACGAATTACTAAATGAAGAAAAGCGGCACAAGAGATATACATCAAAGAATTTATGATTTTGTTATGAGGGTTCTAAAACTATTAAAACAGCTGCCCAAAACGCCGGAAAATTTAATAATCATCAATCAGATAGCAAGATCTGTAACATCTATGGGGGGTAAATGACAGGGAAGCAGACGGAGTTACAACAAAGAAAGACTTTATTCATAAATATAGTATTGTTAGAAAAGAAGGGAAGGAAACAGACTATTGGTTAAATATAATTTCTGACACAAACGGCGCGTTTAAACCAAGAATGAAAAATTTAATAAACGAGGGAGTTGAAATTATAAAAATAGTTAGCTCAATAATCTATAATACTCAAAGGAATAATCAAGTAAACAAGTAAGGAATTGGATTATTTGTTTATTGACTTATTGGTTTATTCTGCTTATGCACGGGGTGTAGTTTAACGGTAGAATAGGCGGCTGGGGGCCGTCTGGCTGGAGTCCGACTCTCCGCACCCCGACAAGTTTAAGCGCCTTCTTAATCTACCTTCTACAAAAATTAAGACAAAGAATCTATGCCGCAGCAGTGTGTTAAATTTTTTGCGTAAGTTTTAATGCTTAAAACTTATGAAGAAGACTTGTATCTTCCAAGCTGTAATATTTTTACTCCTTCGTTTGCTTGCATCCATATTAAAGTCCAAAGCCATACAAAGACAGCCTGCCAAAGCAGGAGTTTACCAGGCATCAGAAAACCAACCAACGCAAGAAATGTAGCTATGAGTTGCGTTACGCTTGTTGCCAAAATAACTCCTTTGCTAGGTAGAAACTTCCACCAACGTTGTTTGGTATGAGCAATATAAATAAGCATATGCCCTGAAATAGTAAGTTTGAGAAAAAACATTGTCTGTAGGACTGACCAATCAACGTGCAAAATGTTTCTAACAAGAAAAAACAAACAAAGGCTTTCCGCTACACCAACTAATCCATATAGCGAACTTAAAGTAAAACGTTTCTTTGCATCTATTTTTCCCGGACTTATTGGTTTATTCTGCTTATGCT